>JAZQLK010000145.1:0-3548 GCA_045542635.1 Eubacteriales bacterium | reverse complement strand
GAATTTCAAAGGGTATTTAATCTTACCCCCGACGGAATTGTCGGCAAGGCTACCTGGTACTCCATACAAAGGGTTTACGCCGCCGTAAAAAGGCTTAACGACCTTGAATCCGAGGGAATTTCCCTTGATGAAATATCAAATCTTTTCTTAATAAATCTTGAGGAAGGGGATACCGGCTCGGAGGTATTTGAGCTTCAGTATCTTTTAGCACTTATAGGAGATTTCAACGAGGAGCTTCCAAGAATCACCCCCGACGGAATCTTCGGTCCCGGCACAAGGGATGCGGTCACAGCCTTTCAGCGCTCCTACGGTATCGACCCTACGGGAGAGGTTGGCTTTACCACCTGGGATCAGCTTTACAGAGCCTATCTCGGTATCCTAGAATCCTTACCCGAGGGGTATTTTGATTCAAGCACCCTTCCCTACCCCGGATACGTATTAAGGGCAGGCTCAAGCGGTCCCGCGGTAACCGCCCTTCAGGAATATCTTAATTTTATCGGCAACACCTACACAGAAATACCTAAAATCACCGTGGACGGGAGCTACGGCCCCGCTACGGAAAACGCGGTACGGGTATACGAGGGCTTAAAGGGCTTTAATCAGTCGGGAATAGTTTCGTCCCGAGTATGGAATGCCATAGCCTCGGATTACAGAGATCTGTACGACGGAGGTCGGGGTTCTTTACGTCAGTATCCCGGCTATACCGTAGAATAGGGGGAGCAAATGAGCTATATAGACCTTACAAGCCGTGAAAATGCGGTGCTGCAGATACAAAGGATGCTCCGCGATATTAATTACTACTATTACGACGATACGGGACTTGGAGTAACGGGAATTTACGATACGCCAACAAGACTTGCCGTAATGAGCTTCCAGAGAGATATGGGGATTTCGCCAAGCGGACGGGTAGATATTGAGACCTGGGAAATGCTGAACTCATCCCACATAGCCGTCCTTAACGAAAGAAACGGTCCGCGGGCGGTTTATCTTTTCCCCACCCGAGCAGGATATGAAATAGTACCAGAAAGCGAAAACGGAATAATTTATACCCTCCAGTATATGCTAAACGAGATATCAATGAAAAACGATGAGGGCGGCGCTCTTCAGATGACGGGTAAATACGACGCTCCAACTCAAAACGGAGTAAGAGCCTTCAAGCGCAGACATCTTTTGGAGGACAATGCCGTCCTCGATACTCCCACCCTTAACAGAATATTCGACGAATACGAGACGGTAATTTCAGCAGGAGAGTGAAATACGTGGAATTTTTATGTCAATAATACCTTAAAGCAGATAATCTGCCAACGTACCGAAAGGAAGAATTCAATGACAAAAAATTTCACAAAAAAGGCTAAGGAGGCGCTTGAGGCCTCGAAGAACCACGCGGAAAAGCTTGGGCATACGTACATAGGCTCGGAGCATCTTCTCCTTGGAATTATGTGTACGGAATGTGTGGCGTCAAAGCTTCTTGACGATAAAAAAATTATGTATACCGATATATATGACAGTATTGTAAGAATATCGGGCTCAGGTACGCAATCGCCTCTCGTATACTGCTCCTTTACGCCTAAATGCAGAAAAATTTTAGAGTCCTCCGCCACCCTAGCGTCAAAATTCGGCGGCGCGTTTATAGGATCGGAGCATATTCTCCACTCCATCTGTGATTCACCTGATTGCGTAGGCGCAAGGATCCTCGTTTCCCTCGGTGTGAATCTTCAATCATTGAAGGCGGAGATCTGCTCATTTCTGGAGATCGGAAACGATTCCTCCATATCCGCCAAGGGGGGAATAAGCGGATGTCCGAATCTCTCTCTTTACGGAGTAAATCTTACCGCTCTTGCCAAAAAAGGACTTCTCGACCCCGTTCTTGAAAGAGATACGGAGCTTAAAAGAATAATACAGATACTTTCGAGAAGAACTAAAAATAACCCTTGTCTGATCGGTGAACCCGGCGTGGGTAAGACCGCCATTGCGGAGGGGCTTGCTATACTTATAGCAAAGGGGGAAATATCCGAGCAATTAAGGGGGAAAATAATATTCTCCCTTGACATCTCCTCAATGGTTGCGGGAGCGAAATACCGGGGAGATTTTGAGGAGCGAATGCGTCTTGTATTAAATGAGGTTAAGGCAAATCCGTCGATTATACTGTTTATAGATGAAATCCATACCATAATCGGCGCGGGCTCAGCCGAGGGAGCGGTTGACGCGGCGAATATAATAAAGCCCGCCCTTGCAAGAGGCGCAATCCGTATAATAGGCGCCACCACAATTGACGAGTACAGAAAATATATTGAGAGGGATGCCGCCCTTGAGCGTCGCTTTCAGCCCGTTACCGTAAACGAGCCTACCAAGGAGCAGGCGCTCCGTATTCTTACGGGCTTGAAGGAAAAATACGAAAGTCACCACGGAGTTGAAATCACAGACAGCGCCATAATATCGGCGGTTGAGCTTTCCTCAAGATATATATGCGACAGATTTTTACCCGATAAGGCCATAGACTTAATTGACGAGGCTTGCTCCGCAGCAAAGCTTGCCGACAGCGGAAAAAGTCCGCAAATTATATCATTGGAAAAGGAAATTGCCGAGCTTTATGAAGCCAAGGAGGACGCGATTCTCTCCGAAAGCTTTGAGGAGGCGTCCGAAATACGTGACAGGGAGCTATCCTTAAAAATTGAGCTTAACAGATTAAAAACGGAATACAGCGCCCACGGTAAGGAAAGAATTTCCATTGGCGAAGGGGATATTCGTGAGGCGGTTTCCCTCTGGACCAACATTCCAATATCAAGGCTTGAACGGGAGGAACGGGAAAGGCTTCTTACTCTTAAAGAAAGACTTAATAAAAAAATAATCGGTCAAAGCGAGGCTATAGAGCTTACGGTAAACGCCATCAAGCGCGGCAGACTCGGTCTTAAAAATCCGAAAAGACCTATTGGCTCCTTCCTGTTTTTAGGACCTACGGGAGTTGGCAAGACCGCCCTTGCCACCTACCTCTCCCGTGAGCTTTTTCCCGACAGAGAATCTCTTATCCGTCTTGATATGTCGGAATATTCGGAAAGGCATACCGTATCAAAGCTTATAGGCTCTCCTCCGGGATACGTAGGCTACGGTGACGGAGGCACTTTAACTGATAAGGTGCGCAAAAATCCCTATACGGTAGTGCTTTTTGATGAAATCGAGAAGGCTCACAGAGATATTTACAGTATTCTTTTGCAGATACTTGACGACGGCGCGCTAACTGATTCTCACTCCCGTCGGGTGGATTTCAAGAACTGTATTATAATACTCACGTCAAACATTGGCGCTACGTCCTTAACAGAGCCAAAAAGACTTGGATTTTCCGAAAAATCAGACACAGAGTCGGACAAAACCGCAAAATCCGAAATAAAATCCAAGCTTAAAGCCTACTTCTCTCCCGAGTTTTTAAACCGTCTTGACGAGATAGTTATTTTCAACAAGCTTTCAAAGGAGGATGCAAGGAAAATAACCGAATCTGCACTTGACGAGGTAAAGGCCCTTACCGACGCCCTCGGTATCACTCTTTCCTTCTC
>JAZQLK010000144.1:0-1873 GCA_045542635.1 Eubacteriales bacterium | reverse complement strand
AGGTTCCCTTCGCTATCGCAGATGCTACAACTCTTACCGAGGCAGGCTATGTTGGCGAGGACGTTGAAAATATTCTTCTCCGTCTTATACAGGCGGCGGATTTCGATGTAAATAAGGCAGAAAAGGGTATTATTTACATTGACGAAATCGACAAGATTTCAAGAAAGAGTGAAAATCGCTCAATTACCCGTGACGTTTCCGGTGAGGGCGTACAGCAGGCGCTCCTTAAAATTCTTGAGGGTACTATATCAAACGTTCCCCCCCAGGGTGGAAGAAAGCATCCTAATCAGGAATTTATAAAGATCAATACCGAGAATATTCTCTTCATCTGCGGTGGTGCTTTTGACGGACTTAAGGACATCGTTAAAGCGCGTAAGGGTAAGCAGCTTATGGGCTTCGGCGGTGAGGTCAAGAGCAAAAAGGATGATGACGACACAAAAATTTATGAGGACGTTACCGCCCACGACATCGTTAAATACGGTCTTATTCCCGAGCTTGTTGGCAGACTTCCCGTTATATGCGGACTTGAAAATCTTGACAAGGACGCTCTTGTAAGAATCCTTAAGGAGCCTAAAAACTCTATTGTAAAGCAATACAAGAAGCTCTTCGAGATGGATAACGTAGAGATTGAATTTGATGATAAAGCCCTTAAAGCGGTTGCGGAAAAATCCATCGACCGTAAAACAGGCGCGAGAGGACTTCGCTCCATTATGGAAGAAATTATGAACGACATAATGTACGAAATTCCCTCACGTAAGGATATTAAGAAGGTTATCATTACAGAAAAGTGTATAACCGAAAAGGCAGAGCCCGAATATATAACCGAATAAGAAAAGTCGATGCAAACGCATCGACTTTTCTATTTCTATAATTAAATTCAAATATTATATCCCTTGGATTTCAAGTAATCATAGCTCTTTTTAAGGCAATCGAAGGGATTATCTCCGTAGCAGTCATCCTGCTCAACAAAGGCGTATTCTGTACCTACGTCCTCAAGCGCCTCGATAATCTTATCGAAATCAAGAACACCCTCGCCAACGTAGCCAAATCTCTTTGTTCCGTCCTCGCATTCAACAAGATCCTTCAAGTGAGCGCAGGAAATTCTCTTGCCTATCTTATAGATCTCTTCAACGGGATCTCTGCCTGCGAACTTAGCCCAATAAACGTCAAGGGTAACGCCAAGCTCTTCAGGAGCAAATTCACGGCACAATACGTCCATTATGTACTCATCGCCAATCTTGTTTTCGAATTCAAAATTGTGGTTGTGGTACATAAGCTGCATACCGTTATCTCTGATTTTCATAGCAGCGGGATATGCTGATTTGTAAAATTCAGCAAAATTCTCCTTACTGTCAAGGGGAGCATAGCCAATACCGATATGATCGCATCCGAAACGCTTATGCTTCTTTATTGTCTGCTCTGTCTTATTGTAGATTTTGTTACGGTCATAGTGTGTCAAGGGACATACAAGACCGTTTTTCTTAAGCTGCTTATCCATCCATCTTGCACTGAATTTACATGTGCCTGATACCTGAACGTACTTGTAGCCCATATCCGCTATTTTCTTAAGTGTTGCAGCCAAATCTCTCTTTGTCTGCATATATTCTCTTACGGTATACAACTGCGCGCCGATTTTCACTTTTCTTTTCTCCTTTACGTCAAAGGTTTTTAAAATATTTCTTACTGCCATAACGTCGGCATCAAATGCCTCTCTGTCGTTTGCGAAGGAAAGTCCGCCTACGTTTTTGTCGGTCTTACCGTCCTCCTCAAGAGCTTTAAGACCAACGAAATTTACAAGATGGGGCTCGAGGGTTGCAACACCGCCGCCCTGCTCGGAAAACGCTTTAATTATTTCTCCAAGCTTGCCTATACC
>JAZQLK010000143.1:0-2859 GCA_045542635.1 Eubacteriales bacterium | reverse complement strand
GGTGTCCTCTCCGTAGCTTTCATCAGCGTCGGACACCCTTATTTCAAATTCGTCGCACACAAGGGAAAGAATTTCCTTTCTCCTTGGGGACTTTGATGCCAAAACAATTTTCATTTATTTTATCCTTTTGATTTTTTTATCGGTGGGCAAGCGCTTTTTATATGCGTTTATGATATCAGCGCACTGCGATTTCGTTTCGCACGAGAATATAAAATGGTGGCAAAAATCAGATACGGTATCAATTTTATCCGCCATATAGATGGGAACGCTATTGTAAATTATATTCCTGTGACCGAAAATACCGTGAGCAAGGAAGGAGGCTCCCATTCTGTCCGTCATATATACCTTGCATTTATCGCAGCCCGCCGTATCCTTAATAATGCACTTGTGAGTGGTCATAACGGGAATATTGCCATAGGCTATTACGGAGCAGCCTGCCATATCGGAGCATTGCTTCAATGTAAGCTCGGGAGAAAGAATAACCGAATCAAAGCCCTCGTCAAGCAAATAATCCACACAGGGGCGGTTAAATACGTTAAATCGGTAATCGGCAGTCATAATAAAGCCGTATTTCTTTACTCTTTCTATCTGTCCTACGTTTGATATAAGAGCGTATTCTATTCCGTCCGCTCTTGCCTTAGAGAGCATTTTTTCAATATCATCCCATTCTCTGTCGAGAATTATCGGCGGCATACAGATTCCGTTTGCTCCGCAGCCCGCCTTATACTCGTCAAGATATACGTATACCCTGTCAAAATACGACACGTCATCGGGTATTTGCTCCGATTTAGTAAACAAAGCCGTTCTTTTAGCCCCTCTTTTATATCTGTTAAGGGTCTTTTGATATTTTGCATCCCTCTTTTCTCTTGACGCGGAAAGAAGCTTATCTGTCCCTTCTCTTCTCAATTGGTTAAGGGATGACACTCTTATCATTACGGAGTCACTCTTTTCTATCTCAACGCTTCCTGCCTCGTATGGGGTATTGCCAAGCTTTACAAGGCTCTTTTTGATATCCTCCTCGCTCATAGGAGCGTTTATGGCTCTTTCCACCGTGTCGCCGTAAACGGTAACGGTCCTGCCCCTTGCGGACACCGTAAGCTCCGCTCTTTTTCCCTCAATGAACACGCCCTTCATATCAAGTCTGATTTTGGGAAGGGAGGTATTTATTTCCTTTATTTCCCTTGTGCTTTCCTTGTTTTCCTCGGAGCGTATTCCCATCATCGAGGAATTTATCTGAGATCGGTAATATCCGTCCGTAAAGCCCTGTCGGGAAAAAATTGACGCAAGGTTCTCTCTTTCACCCTTGGTGGCGCTTCTTTTTTCGTCAAGAAGTCTGCGGAAAACGGAGGAAACCCCGTATACGTACTCGCGGCTTTTCATTCTGCCCTCTATTTTCAAGGATGCGGCTCCCGAATCTATAATTTCCTCTATATGGTTGGAAAGGGACATATCCTTAAGGCTCAGAGGATATCCGTTTTTTCCGCAAATCTTATACGGCAGACGGCAGGGCTGAGCGCACTCTCCCCTGTTACCGCTTCTTCCGCCCATAGCGTAGCTCATAAGACACTGTCCCGAAACGGACATACAGTGAGCGCCGTGGACGAACATTTCAATTTCCGCCTCGGTGCTTTTGCAGATATGCTCTATGCTTTCCTTATCAAGCTCCCTTGCCACGACCACTCTTTTACAGCCCCTTGAAAATAAAAAATTAACACCGTCAAGATTATGCACGGTGCATTGGGTGCTTGCGTGAAGCTCTAAATCTGGAAATGCCTCGGAAATTACGCGCATAGCTCCAAGGTCGGACACAATAAGGGCATCGACCCCGGATTGATAAAGAGAGCCCACGTACTCAAGCACAGTATCAAGCTCCCTCTCGTAAATTCCGATATTCAAGGTAATATAAACCTTTACCCCGTAGGCGTGACAAAGACGAACAGCGTCGGAAACGCTATCCAGGGTAAAATTATTCGCTCTTATTCTTGCGTTAAAGCGGTCGGTACCGAAATAAACCGCATCCGTCCCTCCGCAAATAGCTCCCAAAAGAGCTTCATAGTCCCCTGCGGGACAAAGAAGCTCCGGTAAATATCTCTTTTCCATTATTATCTTCCGTTGAATCTAAGCTTTGCCTGAAGCTCCTCGTTTTCTCTCTTAAGTCTGTTTACGTTAACCTGGTAAAGAGCGATCTGCGCTTCAAGATTCTTAAGCTTCTTTTCATCGCTCTCGCAGGTGCTGTAATAGTCCATAGCGCAGAAGAGAGCCGCTTCAACGAGAGAGCAGTTTTTCTGCGTACCCGTCATAGAAGCGATTCTGTCGCTAACCGCCTTGGCAATGGACTCAACGTAATCCTTGCCCTCCTCGGATACTATACCTAAGGTAATGCCTGCTATATCAACGTAAAATTTTTCCTTCATACTCTTTTATTTTCCTTTCAAACCTCTTGAATTTTGTCACTCGTAATGCTATTATATATTAAAATAACTTTTAAAATATAAAGCTCAAACGACTTCACTATAATTATATATTATTGTTTTATTATATTCAAGCGAATTTTGAAATTTTTTGGAGAATTATTATGAGTGTTATCAGAAATTGCAAAAGAATAGTAGTTAAAATAGGTACATCCACTCTTACATACCCAAACGGCTCTCTGAACCTTCGCAGAATCGAGGCTCTTGTAAGAACCCTTTCCGATTTTAAGAATGCGGGGCACGAGGTGGTTATGGTAAGCTCGGGAGCGGTTGGCGCAGGATACGCAAGACTGGGTCTTGAAAGCTATCCCGACACTCTTGCCAAGAAGCAGGCGTGCGCGGCGGTTGGGCAGAGCCAGCTTATGAAGATTTACGAAAACTTTTTTGC
>JAZQLK010000142.1:0-4758 GCA_045542635.1 Eubacteriales bacterium | reverse complement strand
AGGCGGCTCTCTTTGCCTACGTGCTTTACAGAATGTACAATATGTACGCTCAGACCGCGGGCTTCAAAACAGAGCTTTTAAGCTGTAATGAAACGGAGCTTGGAGGCTTCAAGGAGGGTTCCTTTATGATCTCGGGCGAGGGCGCGTATTCACGCTTCAAGTTTGAAAGCGGCGTACACAGAGTTCAGAGAGTTCCCGAAACGGAAACTCAGGGCAGAATACACACGTCCACAGCTACGGTAGCGGTGCTTCCCGAGGCTGAGGAGGTTGAAATTGAGATTGCTCCCACCGACGTCATTATAGAAACCTGTAAGAGCAGCGGAGCGGGAGGTCAGCACGTAAACAAGACCGAATCCGCTATCAGACTTATCCACAAGCCTACGGGAATTGTGGTTGAGTGTCAGGATGAGCGCAGTCAGTTCAAAAATAAGGATAAGGCGTTCAAGCTTCTTCGCGCTAAGCTTTTCGATATGAAGCAGCAGGAGATGGACTCTAAAATCGCATCCGAGCGTAAAAGTCAGGTGGGTACGGGCGACAGAAGCGAGCGTATAAGAACCTATAACTACCCACAGGGCAGAATTACAGACCACAGAATCGGCTTTACGGTATATTCCCTTGAATCATTTTTGAACGGAGATATCGGACAGATGCTTGACAAGCTTGCCACAGCCGATGCGGCAGAGAAATTAAAGGGCGGAGAATAATGAAAACAGAGGTATTCGAGGTAACGGAAAAATCGGATAATATTCTTGAAAGGGCGGCGGAGCTTATCAGAAGCGGCGTTCTTGTAGGCATACCTACGGAAACCGTTTACGGTCTCGGAGCAAACGCCTACGATGGAGAAGCGTGCCTTAACATATTCAAGGCAAAGGGACGTCCTGCGGATAATCCCTTGATCGTACATATTGCAAGACCTGAGGATGCGGAGAGCATAGCTTATACAAATGAGCTTTACTACAAGCTTGCTATGCGCTTTATGCCGGGTCCTCTTACCGTTATAATGCCTAAAAAGAATATAATCCCCGACTCCGTAACCGCAGGCCTCGATACCGTTGCCATAAGATGCCCCGCTAATAAGGTGGCAAACAGACTTATTGAAATTTCGGGTGTTCCCATCGCGGCGCCCTCGGCAAACAAGTCGGGTATGCCCTCTCCCACAACGGCAACCCACGTTTTTAAGGATATGAACGGAGAAATACCTATGATACTTGACGGAGGAGAGTGCGAGGTCGGAGTTGAATCCACGGTTATATCTATAACCGACAGTTCAATTATGCTTCTTCGACCCGGGCAGGTAACCGTTGAGATGCTTTCGGAGGTTTGCGAAAGCGTATCCGTGTCATCCGCCGTAACCGAGGAATTAAAGCCGGGGGAAAAGGCTTTGTCACCTGGTATGAAGTACAAGCATTACGCGCCCTTGGCTAATCTTTATCTCGTTGATGACGGATACGTGGATTTCGTTACCTTTACTAAAGAAAAATTCAAAACGGGAAAATGCGCTATTATGTGCTACGAGGAGGAAATACCTCTTTACGGCAGCGAAATTCTTTTACCGGTGGGTAAAAAGGATGATATAAAGGAGCAGACAAGACGCTTGTTTAATCTGCTTCGCAGGGCTGATGAAATAGGCGTTCAGACCATATACGCCCATCTGCCAAGGAAAGAAGGCGAGGCTCTTGCAATTTATAACAGAATGATAAGAGCGTGCGCTCACAGAATTATAGGAGGAGAAAATGGCTAAACCCAAGAAAAACGTTAAAAAAGAATATATTGAGAGGGAGCCTATCCTTCAGCCTATTACGGAAACAATAGAAACCAACTATATGCCTTACGTTGTAAGCGTAATGGTTTCCCGCGCTATCCCCGAAATCGACGGCTTTAAGCCCGTACACAGAAAGCTTCTTTATACAATGTATAAAATGGGTCTTATGAGCGGACCGAGAAGAAAAAGCGCTAATATCGTGGGCGAGACGATGAAGCTCCACCCCCACGGCGATATGTCAATTTACGAAACCCTTGTGCGTCTTACAAGGGGTAATGAAACCCTTTTACATCCCTTTATAGACTCAAAGGGAAGCTTTGGTAAGCAGTACAGCTCCAGTATACTTATAGCGGCTGCGCCAAGATATACCGAAGCCCGCCTTGAGGCGTTTTGTAATGAAATATTCACGGGAATAGATAAGGATGCTGTGGATATGGTTGACAACTACGACAGCACAATGAAGGAGCCGAGGCTTCTTCCCACCAGCTTTCCAAATATTCTCGTGTCCCCCAATATCGGTATTGCCGTAGGACTTGCGTCCTCTATATGCTCCTTCAATCTTGCGGAGATATGCGACGCTACCATAGCGATTCTTAAAAACCCCAGGACTAATACGGAAAAGCTTCTTGAAATCGTAAAGGCTCCAGACTTCCCGGGCGGAGGCTTCGTTGTATACGATAAGGAGCAGATGACTAAGGTATACGAAACGGGCAGAGGCTCAATAAAGCTTCGCGCAAAATGCGAGTATAACAAGGACGACAACTGTATTGATATTCTTGAAATTCCTTATTCCACAACCGCTGAGGCTATAAGAAAAGAGGTTCTTGAAAACAAGGATGAAAAGCTCCGTGAGGTAACCAATTTCAACTATGAAATGGGTAAGGACGGATTTAAGATATCAATTGATATAAAGAAGGATGCGGACCCCGAAAGAGTAATGCAGAAGCTCTTTAAGTTTACCTCCCTGGAGGACTCCTTCTCCTGCAATTTCAACGTTATAGTTGACAGCGTGCCGAAGCAGCTCGGCATAAAGCAGATCATAGAGGAATGGATACGCTTCAGAGTAGGATGCATCCGACGTGAGTTTACCTTTGAATTGAATAAAAAGTCCGATAAGCTTCATTTGCTTCTCGGTCTTGGAAAAATTCTTCTCGACATTGATAAGGCAATCAAGATAGTTAAGGAAACGGAGAGGGATCAGGATGTTGTTCCCAACCTTATGGTAGGCTTTGACGTGGATCAGGTACAGGCTGAATATATTGCCGATATCAAGCTCCGTCATCTTAACAGAGAATATATCATAAACAGACTTAACGATATAGAGTCCTTGCAGAAGGAGATATCTACCATCAAGGAGATATTAGCCGACGACTTAAAGGTTAAGGCGTATATCGTAAAGCAGCTTCTTGACGTAAAGAAAAAATACGGTCAGCCGAGAAAAACCCAGATTATGTACGCAAGCGAGGTAGTGGAGCTTACCAAGGAGGATATGATAGAGGATTACGACGTAAACCTCTTCTACACAAGGGAAGGATATCTTAAGAAGATCTCCCACCAGTCCCTCCGCGGCAACGCAGAGCAAAAGCTTAAGGAGGGCGACTCCATCGTATTCTCGGAGGAGGTACGCAACAAGGATGAGCTTATGTTCTTCACAAATCAGGCTCAGGTATATTTTGCCAAGGTATCGGATTTTGAGCATACGAAGGCATCGGAGCTTGGTGAGTACGTAGGTAAGCGTCTTAAATTTGACGAGGGCGAAAGACCTATGCTTATGGTAAGAAACCCCGTATTTACAGAGAAGCAAAACGTAATTTTCTTCTTTGAAAACGGAAAGGCTGTAAGAGTTCCTATGACGGAATACGCGACACAGGGCTCGAGAAAAAAGCTCAAAAAGGCTTATTCATCGGCATCTCCCTTGGTAGCCGCTATTTACGAAACCTCGGATAAGCACATTCTTATTATAAACTCCGAGGATAAGGCGATTCTTATCCGTCCCACCTTGATTCCCGTAAAGACAACGAGAACGTCAATAGGTACTACGATATTCGCTATGAATCTTAAGAAGAACCAGGTCCTTTCCGAGGTAGTGGAGAATTACGAAAAACGGTTCCCCGAGGCATACCAGAGGTATAGAAAGACAAAAATTCCCGCAACGGGTATCCTTTTAAGTGAAAAGGACATAAGCACAAAGCAGATTAAAATAAAATAAACGGAGAAATAAAATGTCAAAGCACAACAGAAAAAACGCTAAAAAAAGAGGAATACAGATTCTTGCTATAATTCTTGCGGCGCTTATGTTAAGCGGAGCTGTGGTAACCATCGTTTCGTTCCTTCTTCTGTGATAAAAGCCAATTCAATTAAAAGGAGATAAAATATGCCAATGCAAATGACATTCCGCTGGTATGGTGAGGGAAATGACAAAATCAGCCTTTCCGATATAAAACAGATACCCGGAGTTGACGGTATCGTATGGGCGTTGCACCATAAAATGCCGGGAGAGGTGTGGGAAATCCACGAAATAGCCGAGGTAAAGCGTCAGCTTGACGAGTACGGCTTCAATATGGACGTTGTGGAGTCGGTAAACGTACACGACGATATCAAGATAGGTCTTCCCACAAGAGATAAATATATTGAAAACTACAAGACAACTATAAGAAATCTTTCAAAATTCGGCGTAAAGGTAATATGCTATAACTTTATGCCCATCTTCGACTGGACAAGAAGTAATCTTTTCCATCCCGTAGGCGATGGCTCCACAGCCCTTTTCTACGAGAAGAATATGATCCAGGATGATTACAATGCAATGGCAAAATATATCCTTGATTTTACAGAGAAGTACAATATGTCCTTCCCCGGCTGGGAGCCTGAAAGAATGGCAAAATTAGACCAGTTGTTTAAGGATTATAAGGATGTGGACCATGAGACCTTGTGGGCGAATTTAAAGTACTTCCTCGAGAAGTCGGAGGCCAAGCGGTCTTAGGAAGACAACTCCATGG
>JAZQLK010000141.1:0-1963 GCA_045542635.1 Eubacteriales bacterium | reverse complement strand
CTAAGGAGAATTAAAATGGCTAATTTAGATACAATTTGCGTGCAGGGTGGCTATAACCCCAAGACAGGTGAGCCCAGAGTTACCCCTGTTGTAAAGAGCACAACATTTGTTTACGAAAAGGCAAGCGAGCTTGCTGACCTTTTCGACTTAAAGGCAGACGGATATTTCTATACCCGTATTGCTAACCCCACAGTATCTGTATTCCAGAACAAGCTTGCAGAGCTTGATGGCGGTACAGGCGCCCTTGCTTGCGCATCAGGTATGAGCGCAACACTTCTTGCGGTTCTCAATGTATGTAATGCGGGGGACAATATCGTTTCATCAAGAGCTATCTACGGTGGAACATATAACCTTTTCTCCATAACACTTAAAAAATACGGCATAGAGTGTCGATTCTTCGACCCCGACGCTCCTAAGGAGGAAATTGACGCCCTCGTTGACGAGAAGACGAAAATTATTTTCGCCGAAACCATCGCTAATCCCACAATAGTCGTATTCGACTTCGACAAGGTTGCGGAAATCGCAAAAAAGCATAAGGTTCTTTTCGTTGTTGACAACACCCTCGTTACGCCCGTTTTGTTCCGTCCTCTTGATTTCGGAGCCAATATCGTAGTATATTCCTCCTCCAAGTATCTTGACGGCCACGCGGTAGCTCTCGGCGGATGTATTATTGACGGCGGTAATTTCGATTTCTCCGCAACTGACAGATACGAGGAATTCTTGGTTCCCGACGAAAGCTATCACGGACTTGTTTACGCATCCCTCGGCAGAAGCGCCTTCGGCGTTAAGTGCAGAGTTCAGATGATGCGTGACCTTGGAGCTATTATGAGCCCCGAAAACGCGTTCCTTACCAACCTTGGTATGGAAACTCTTGCTCTCCGTATGGAAAGACATAGCGAAAATGCGGCTAAGGTTGCAAAATTCCTTTCCGAAAATCCTATGGTAGAGTGGGTAAAGCATCCCTCACTTCCCCAGGACAAGTATTACGGTATCGCAAAAAAATATATGCCTAACGGTATGGGCGGTATGATGAGCTTCGGCGTTAAGGGCGGAAGCGAAAAGGCTGCCGAGTTTATGGAAAAGCTTAAGATGATAAAGATCGTTACTCACGTGGCGGATGCTCGCTCCTGCGTGCTTCATCCCGCATCCACAACTCACCGTCAGCTGTCAAAGGCAGACCTTGAGGCTATCGGTATTAAGGATAACCTTATCCGTCTTTCCGTAGGTATTGAAAATCCTGACGATATTATCGACGATATCCGTCAGGCCCTTGAAAGCATATAATTTGCCTCCATCCTTGAGGGAGGGGTAAACGCAGATAAATCAACACGGGGTGTTAATTTATCAAGTGCTTAACTAAAATAGGAAGCGTCAAAGCCGAGTGTAAACGAAGTGTCGAGGCGAATGAGGCGACCATATTTTAGGAAGGGCGAATCCACGTAAGACGGTGGAAGGAGCTCCTTCCCAAAAGGTGAATATTTGACGCAGTACGTCATAAAATCAGAGAGGAGGAACAAAAATGCCAATTATAATCCCACACGACATTCCCGCATATTCCACCCTTTACGGTGAAAATATATTCGTAATGGACCACGAAAGGGCGCAGTCCCAGGATATCCGTCCTATCGAAATTGCCATTGTGAATTTAATGCCCACAAAAATAGAAACCGAAACCCAGCTCATAAGACTTCTTTCCAACTCTCCCCTGCAGATCAAGGTGACCCTTATCGGTACGGAGAGCTATATCGGAAAGAATACTCCCTTACAGCATCTTCACAGATTTTACCACACCTTCTCAGAGGTCAAGAATCGCCGCTTTGACGGTATGATAATTACGGGCGCTCCCGTTGAGACCCTGGATTTTGAGGAGGTAAAGTACTGGAAGGAGCTTTGCGAGATTATGGACTACGCAAGGACCAACGTCCAGTCCACCATCTTTATCTGCTGGGGCGCCCAGGCGGCA
>JAZQLK010000140.1:0-5326 GCA_045542635.1 Eubacteriales bacterium | reverse complement strand
GGGAATCTTATGACCTGCTCCATTCTGTGCTTCTGCGCCATCATACATCCACAAACGCCGAGTACCATATCGGGATTTTTGTTTTTGTTATGCTTATATCTGCCGATAAAGGAAAGAGCCCGTCTTTCCGCGTGCTCACGGATAGCACAGGTGTTTATGATAATTAAGTCTGCGGAGGCATCATCGTCCGTTATCGTATAGCCAAGGCTGTAAAGTGCGCCGCTTATTCTTTCGCTGTCCGCTTCATTCTGCTGACATCCGAGAGTAATAATATGGGCTTTAAATCCCTTACCGTCAGTTAAATCGCGTACTGCATCCGCATATTTTTTCTGCTTTGCAATTTCTTCAAGAGAAACGAATTTGTTCTGCTCAGACGTAAAAATCCCTCCTTCGCCAAAAATATCTATAATATTTTATCATAGAATATAAAATTATTCAAGACCTTTATATAATAAAGGACAAATTTTTCGCTTTTGATTTATTAACCGAAAGAATATTGAAAGTACGCATAAAAAATGCTATAATGTAGGGTAGAAATAAAATTTCAGCTTTTACGAGGTATTTATGAAGGACTTTTTTCATTATTTCTTCGGACAAGGGGAAACCGTAGAGTTTAAAAACTTCGGGCTTGCCCATTTTCTTCCCATTCTTCTTATGATAGGAGCAATCGTATTTATATACAAATTCAGACACGTCATAAGGGATTTCAAGCACGAGAAGACGATTCGCTTCGTTCTTGCCTTCACTATGATAGTTTGTGAGATGTCTTATTTCTGGCGTCTTGTGGGCGTTCCGTCCCTTGGCGCAAACCCCGTTGACCACCTGCCTATTACGGTTTGCGGATGGAGTGTTATTTTCTGCTCCTACCTTGTGGTTACCAAGTCCCAATCTCTTTTTGATATATCATATTTCTGGCTCTTTTCGGGAACCATATTTGCGCTCATCACTCCTACGGTAATTACGTATACGGGTCCTACAAGATACCGTTACTACCAGTTTTGGCTTGAGCATACTCTTGGCTACGTAACAATTTTCTATATGATATTCGTACATAAAATGCGTCCCACAATAAAGTCAGCAGTCAAGTCCTACTCCTTGCTTGCGGTTCTTGCGGTGATTGCGGGAGTTGCCAACTCCATAATAGGTCCCGGCGCAAACTACCTCTTTATGGCTAAGCCCGAAAGCACAGAATCAATTCTTGATTTCTTACCCGCAAATTACGCTCTCCGAATCTTCGTAATGGCGCTTGCAATCACAGCTCTCTTCGTTATATCCTACCTTCCCTGGTACCTTATGGACAGAAAGGCGAAGCAAAATAAGATAGAAGAAAAAACCGACAAAGGTGAAGAAATCGCCAATACAGAAAACACGGAATTATCCGTTAAATAAAGGAAACACTATGTATAAAAATATTCTAATGCCTCCGCATATGCTTGTCTTGCTCTGTGCATAACAAGCAGCGGTATTTGTACAGAGCGGTTTAGCCGCTGTCTTGTTTTAGAAACCGCAAATATCTAAAACAAGGAGAAATAAAATGAAATACACAATAGAAATTACAATTGCAGGCTGTTCTACAAATTGCGCCCACTGTTACGTTGACGGTGGATATGCCAAGCCAATGTCCTTTGAGGACTATAAAAGATGCGTTGAAAAAATTAAGCCCTTACTTGACACTCTTGATAACTGTGCCGTAACCTTGGGAAATGAGATATTCTGTAATCCTGATATTTTCAAAATACTTGAATACAGTAAAAACCAAATAGGAAAGCATTTTTCATACGAGTCATATTACGTTCCAACTACAGGTATAGCACTGTTAAGCAAGTCGAACAAAAAGGATATTATCGATATGCTTAAATCTGTTGGTGCGAAAGGATTTATGCTCGCGCTTCACGGTAATGAAGCAAATCACAATTTAATTGTAGACAACAGAAACGGGTACAAAAAGATTTTTGAGACAGCTGACTTTGTCTTACAAGAAAATCTTGATGTACTTTACAACGTTATAGTCAGTAAAAAGCTTATTCCCGATTTTGATTTAACATTAAAGGAAATTGAAGCTGTTGGCGGAAAGCCGAGATTAACCGTTCCCATTTTCGTACCAACGAAAAGAATGAGAAAATATCAAGCTGTGAGGGCAGATATTAAGGATTGTTATAGGATTGCCGAAACGTCAAGCCAACATGGCATAGACACGGCAAGCTTATTGAACCATTGTAAGCTCCACACGGAAAAAGCCCTTGCAGAAATTATCGAAAACGGTACGTTTAATCTAAAAGAAGAGCTTATAAGCACTCCCAAGTGGATGTTTCTTAACGTAACAAAGAATTTGAATTTATACTATGGAAATGCAGGTGCGCACACTCTGTATATCGGTAATTTAAATAACTTAAAATATGATGAAATTATTGATACGGTTAAAAAATTACCGTCAAATTACGATTATACCGCCTACTTTTCAAAGGACGATTTTTTGAAAGTCACATCCCTTGTTAAATCAATTATACCCGACCAATTGGTATACCCCTCATACTCCGACTGCATATGTAACATTTTAGATAAAAACAGAGTAAAAAGCATACTGTTATAATTCATATTCGAATTAAAAGCTAAAACGGTGGATGGGCAAAGCGCTCATCCACCGTTATTTAGTCCCCATCCCCTCACAAGGGAAGGATTTTATTTGTATTTTTCCTCGTCGGGGGTGTTTATCTCGTAATAGTATTGCAAAAGCTCGGGGGAGTAATGCTCTATTCTTCCCGAGGGGAGAATAAGCATACGGCTAATGCCGATCTGCTCAACGAAGGAGGGGTTATGGCTTACAACTATGATAGTACCCTCGTAGGTGTTAAAATTGCCGCCGATTATGGCTTGGGTCTCGGGATCCAAATGGTTTGTGGGCTCATCGAGAATAAGAAGATTTGCCTTTTGCATAAGCACCTTACAAAGGGCTATTCTCGCCTTTTCTCCCGGGGACAAAACCTCAACCTTTTTAAACACGTCCTCGTCGTAAAAGAGGAAATTACTTAAGGTTCCGCGAAGCTGCCATTCGGCGCACTCGGGTCTGTCCACGTTTTCAAGAACGGTTTTGCCCGGGTCAAGATATTCAAGCTCCTGGGCGTAATATGCAATATCCGTTTTGGGATTAAAGCGAATCTTACCCGAATTGGGAGTTAATATCTGCATAAGGAGCTTTAAAAGGGTGGATTTACCCACTCCGTTTTCTCCCACTACCAAAAATCTTTCTCCGCCGTTTATCTTAAAGGACAAATCCTTATAGAGCATCGGACTGTCGGGATAGCTAAAGGCAAGATGCTCCACCTCCAAGGGAATTAAAGCTCCCTCGCGCTTGGGCTTGATGTCCATTTTAACCCTTTTATAGCCACGTTCCCGAACTAAAAGCTCTTTTTTCTTCTTTTCAAGCTTGATTTCTCTATCCTGTCCCACACGCTTTATACGGTGGTTGGTCTGGCTTGCCTGCTTTGCCTTCAAAACGAAGTCGGAAAGCTCCTTTATCTCCTGCTCCTGCTTGGCGATAAGGCGCTCCCTTGCCTTCTTCTCCTCGGCGTGTTTTTTCTTATACGTATCGTAATTTCCGTCATAAACGAGGATTTTATGGGTTACCTTGTTAACGTACAGGACCTTGTTTATTATCTGATTTAAAAAGTCTACGTCGTGGCTTATAATAAGCACGCTTCCCTTGTAATTTTTCAAATACTCGGTAACGTAGGTCTTAGTTTGGATATCAAGATGGTTTGTGGGCTCGTCAAGGAGCAAAATCTCAGGCTTTGAGAAAAGCACGCGGCAAAACGCCATTTTGGATTTTTGTCCGCCCGAAAGCTCACTCATAGGTCTTTCCACAAGGTCAAGGTCTATTTCCATTTCCACCACAAGGTCAAGAAGCTTGTCCTCATAATCGTAGCACTCGTGATATTCAAGAAGCTCCTGTATTTTCTGCATACGGCGAAGAAGGGGGGCTTGCTTTTCCTCATCGGTTTCCGTTTCAAGAGCCTTATATATGTCTGCAAGCTCCCTTTCAAGCTTTCTTACGGGTCTGCCGTCTAAAAGATATTCCCAAACCGTCTGATTTTCGTCCTCAATAACGATTTCCTGGGGCAGATATCCTACTCTGGCGTTTCCCATTGAAAGAGTACCGCTGTCAAGCTCTATTTCCTTAAGTAAAAGTCGGAAAAGCGTGGTCTTACCTGCTCCGTTAACGCCGACTATTCCTACCTTGTCGCGATCGCCTATTTGAAATTCTGCGTCCTCATATATTACCTCAAGCCCGAAGGCGAGATTCATATTCTGTCCTCTCACGCTATTTCCTCCTTTCTATGACTTGCAAAGGTATTTTACCATATTTAAAAATTACTGTCAATAGAAAAAGCCTCACTGTGAGGCTTTTTTATCTCTCTTATCAAGTATGATGGAGGTTATTACCGCGTAAGGCGCGGCTATTGTGAATATCATCAAAAGGAATAGTAAAATCCAATAAAACGAGCCTAAAACGAAGGGGGGAGTGTCGGAAAATCCGAAAATCCCAGCAGGAGATTTAAGGTTCAAAAAGAAATAGGGATAAGGGTCTCCTCTTCCGAAATCAACGTCCAATATATTCAAAATTCCCGCAAAGGCAAAGTAGCAAAGTGGGGGTATTGCGGTAAGCGCCACGTGAGCCTTATTCAGTCTTATTTTATACTCGTCAAGAAAAAAATCCACAAGACAAAGCGCGGGGGCAATTACGTGCGTAAGAACGCTTGGAAGAGTCCAGGGAATAAATCCGCCCTCCTCTGCAAAGGGAGCTAATATAAAGCAATAAACTATGCCTGTAACCGTAATTGACACAGTAAAAATATACCGCAGTATATAAAGCCGTCTTTTGCCATCATCCGAGGAAAGCGCTTTAATAAAAGGGGAAAGCAGTATAACGGCAACGCAAAGACCTATCCAAATATTTGAAAGTCCCGTAAAGTACATAAGTCTTGCCGACCAATGGGAATATCCGTCTATCTCCGCATAGAAAAGACTTAAAATAACGCCTCCGAGAGTGGCTGTAACTATGGCTATTTTAATGATAAAGGAGGTTTTCTTAAGCACCTCGTTTTTTAACATCTGATCACATCCTTCTTCCCTATTATTTTACCACGAATATTACTTTTAATCAATGAAATAAAGTAAATAAAAGACTTGTTTTTTATCATATATAAAATAAAAAAAGTTTTTTTAAAAATTTTAGCAAAAGGTATTGACAAAGGCAAAAACATTTGTTATAATAACGGAGCAAGTTCGCAAGAACCTATATATGCGAGAGTGGCGGAATCGGCAGACG
>JAZQLK010000139.1:0-2397 GCA_045542635.1 Eubacteriales bacterium | reverse complement strand
TATTGCTCTTATGCACAAGGAAGAGAGCATTGATACGAACCTTGCAATAGATATGGGAATTGCGGCGCAGTCAATACTCCTTACCGCCACCGAGATGGGATACGGCGGTTGTATGATACGGAGCTTTAACGCCGATACGTTTGATAGAATTCTTGACAAGGGCGAATATAAAACGGCGCTTGTCATAATCCTCGGAAAGCCGAGCGAGAGAGCGTATATTACATCAGTCAAGGACGGAGATATCAAGTATTTCCGTGACGAGCGTGACGACCACGCAGTGCCGAAGTATGCGCTCGAAGAGCTGATACTGTAATAAGAACAAAAAGTGCGACCTGAACGGCGACCTGCGATAAAGCAGGTTCGCCGAACGATGTTTGCCCTTGCGGGCAAGTGATGTCGGCTTAGCCCTTTTGCATTTGTCCGGACAAATGCGATGCTTGCACTTTTGTCAAAGTGTAAATTCTCCGCTAAGGATACCGCCCTATATTCTCTAAATTAAATTTTTTGAAATTTTTCTAAATTTTTTCAAAAATTAAGTCCAAAATAAAAAAATCGAACTCTTTATATATAGAAGGGCAAAATAAATTATATTTTTACCGATATCTTGGTGCCTTTCTTTACAAGACGGTAGGAAAAAGGAAAAAATATTAGTTTCAGCAAATCATAAATTTTTACGGTGATTCGCAATTTGTGAACTTTTTGTAAATTTATGAAAAAAGCTGCCCCCAAAATGGCTTTTAAATTGTTATATATAGTAGAGGGCTGTAAAAACGTTAAAACAATAAAAATTCGGTAAAAAGCATTGACAAGCGCATTTTTAATATGGTAGATTAAAAGTGGGGGAGTATACTCTCTTATGATAAAAAGTAATCTAAATTAAGATAGATATAAGATAATATCAATAAATAGCGAGATAATCAATAACAGTTAGAAAAGAATTCAAAAAGGAGGAAAATTATGAAAAAACTACTTTTATCAATTTTAGCAATACTTTTATGCCTATTGGCTTTTACGCTTATCGCCTGCAACGGGGATGACAGTACTACAACCGCAAATAAAACCGTTCCTACCTTTGAAATAGTAAATCCCGTAGGCTTAAAAACAAGCGTGAAATTTGAAATCAAGGAAACAGACCCCGACGGAGTAGGAGAAATAAAATCCATAGAGCTTTACTGCGACGGAGTAAAGATAAAGACCGCAAATGACACAAGCATCAGAACGTTCAGCGATCTTTATGCCGAAACAACCTATACAGTTAAGGTTACATATGTTTATGATATACAAAACGGCGAGGGCGAAAAAACCGGTAGCGTATCCCTTGATATAAAGACCACTAACGGCTTCTCATCCAAAACCAATATAAAAACAGATTGGTCGGGCAAGACCTTGAATATTGCTTGCTCCACCTGGTCGTCAAAGCCAAGCGCTCCTTGGAGTGTTTTGGAGCTTTGCGTAGACTACGGCAAGGAATCGGGCTTTGGCACGAAAATTGATGCTGCCGTTCTTGAAAGGCAGGAATTTATTAAGGAAACCTATGGCGTTGACTTAAACTGGATAGTCGCAACCCGTTACCATATGAGTACAGCTTTTGAAGAAGCAATTGCCTCGGGTAACGTACATTACGACCTTGCATTGCCCCGTGGTTTGAGTGTACAGAGTATCGTTGCAGGTGGATATATATACGATTTAGCAAACAGAGCTTATATTGATTTTTCAAATTCCTACTACAATAAGGATTCGGTTGAAGCCTATACTGCAAAGGGACATACCTTCTTTGTGGACGGAGATTTTTCCACGATAACTAAAGAAACCGCGAGTGCGCTTTATTTTAACAAGGAACTCCTTGGTGGAGATGAGGCAACGAAGGAACTTTATCAAAAGGTAAGGGAAGGAAAATGGACTTGGAGCGAGCTTACCCCCCTTGCCAGCGCCGCATATAAGGATGACGAGGATGGAGTTATAGGGGATACTGACGTACATGGCTTAATGTGTATGTCTTTATCTAATTTATATTACTTTTTTGATGCAAAGCAGGTAGGGGTTGATAAAACCACAGGAGAATGGAGAATTACTCTTAATGATGGTAGGTCGGGCGATATTATTGATGCAATAATTCAAGCGAATACATCTTCTTGGTGCCGCACTGCGGGTGGAGGTTCTTATGGCGCCAGAGGTTGGGAGAGTATCAAGGATGGCATACTACTGTTTAATGTTTCAACAATTCAGGAAAGCTATCTCGTATTGAATCACGACAATGTTGGAGTAGTTCCGTTCCCAATGCTTAACGAGGAGCAGGGAAGGTACTGTGTTCCTTGCTCATGTTCTACGATAGTTCTTATGTGTATACCCAAGAATACACAGGACAGAGCTATGTCCGAATATTTCCTTGACGTTCTT
>JAZQLK010000138.1:0-5331 GCA_045542635.1 Eubacteriales bacterium | reverse complement strand
TAAGGGAGCTGTAGCAAAACAGCCCCTTCTTATATTTTCTTTCTAAAACTTTATTTCTTTGCCTTGCTTTTTCCATTCGAGATATTCTGCCGTAGCGCAGAACAGCACGTCGCTCGAGGAATTGAGCGCAGTTTCAAGAGAGTCCTGAACAACGCCGATGATAAAGCCTACGCCTACCATCTGCATTGCAACATCCTGCCCTACGCCAAGGAGCGAGCACGCCATCGGAATAAGCAGCAGTGACCCGCCCGCAACACCGGAGGCGCCGCACGCGCCAAGAGTAGCAACGAAGCTTAAAAGAATTGCAAGGAAGATGTTTACGCTTAATCCCTGTGAGAATGCCGCTGTCAATGACATAACGGTAATTGTGATTGCCGCGCCGTCCATATTGATAGTCGCGCCCAATGGGATGGCAACGGAATAATATTCCTTGTCAAGACCCAGCTTGTCGCAAAGGGACATATTTACGGGAATATTAGCAGCGGAGCTTCTTGTAAAGAATGCGGTAATTCCCGATTCCTTGAAGCATTTGAATACCAAGGGATAGGGGTTTCTCTTAAGAGCGATTGCCACGATAAGAGGATCTACAACAAAAGCCACGAGAAGCATACAGCCTACAAGAATAAGAAGAAGCTTGCCGTAGTCGGCGAAGATCTCAATGCCGTATTCGGAAACGGAGCCGTATACAAGACCCATAATACCGAAGGGCGCTATCTGGATAACCCAGCCAACCACCTTGGATACTGCGTTCGAAATATCGGTAAGGAAGCTCTTTGTGTTCTCGCTTGCGATATGGCGAATAGCAAGACCGATGATTACGGACCAGGTAAGAATACCGACGTAATTACCGTTCATAATGGCGGATACGGGATTCTGAACCATATTGTTGAGAAGAGTGCTGAAGACCTCGCCGAGTCCCTCGGGAGGATTACCCGATTCGGGAGGGATGTTCAAGGGAATCTTTACCTTGAAGATGTAGCTTGCAACAACTGCAACAGCAGCGGCAAGGAAGGTGCTTGCCATATAGAAAACAATTACGGTTCTGAATCTTGAACCGATGCCCTCGCCCGCCTTTGCAAGAGAGGCGATAACAAGGAAAAATACAAGCACGGGAGCGATACCCTTAAGCGCTCCTGTAAATACGCTTCCGAAAACGTTAATAAAGGTTGCCTGTGGCAAAAGGAGTCCGAGGACGATACCGATCACCAAGCCGATGGCTATACGCAGAATAAGGGGTGAGTCTACGTAGAATTTTAAAGCCTTTTTCATAATTCCTCCGATTTTTGTTTTATTGTAATTCTAAATTGTAAGCTTTTTCAAGATACGTATCCGTTTTTTCGCTTCCTTTGCACAAGGAAATAAACGTAATAGAAAACGGATATGTAAAGGATGAACAAGAAAACCACAAATAATGGGTACAGCACGGTATTACCGTTTACTATGTTGTAAGCTATGTCGTAGGGTGTGCCGTCGCCTCTTATCAGGAACATATAGTTGTAATCTATTATCCTGTTTACGACGTATGCCGCTATACTGAAGCAGGTAATTATCGAGTAGTTGAGCAGCACGTTTTTCTTCTTCATGCTTACCATTCCCGATATGGCGATATAAAGGGAGGTAAAGCCCGATATTGAGTGGGTAATTCCCGATACCACGTTATCAAAGCTCAGAACGGGGTAAACGCTGTAATTGTTGCCTGCGAAATAAGTGCCGAATACCGCGCCGAGCGTACCGAATATAAATACGTTGTCAAGTGCCGCCTCTTTAATTCTTCCTTTTGAAAATGCCGCTAACGGTATTGTGACAAGCTGCATACTGCACATAAAGAGGGGAAGCTCGTAAATCCATTTCAAGGGATCCCCGCTTCTTACGCATATGGTAATTATTTTGGATAATTCAAAAAAGTTTATCGCTATTGCCGATATAATAATGACCTTATTTTTATTTCCGTATTCCCTGTTCCTGTTTTTCAGTCCGAAATAAACGGCAAGTCCCGTCATTATAACCATAAGCGCCGATACGAACGTAATATGCTGCCAGGACAAATAGCCCTCCGCAGGGCGGGTATATCCTCCATAGCCGAAGAACTCCTTCATAATAAGCTCCTTAAAAGTCGTATTTTGCCCATACATATTTATTGTATCATACAAAAGCCGTTTTGTACATAGCTTTTTGAAATAAAAGGTAAAAGGTATTACGGAATAAGTGAATAACCAAAAATAAGCAGCCGCTCCGCGCCATACGGTAAGGAGCGTTCTTTTTTTATATGATGGGTTTGTCACAAAATCAAAAACCCCGTCGCATATAGGAATTATTACGTGGGAATATATGGACTTTCCCTAATTTTTATGATATTATAAGCTTAAAGGATATAAAAATCAACTGTGAAAGGAGTGAACACTATGTCGTCATACAGCGAGCTTATAAAGAATTTCGAAAAAATAAGAGCCTATATGCGCGAGTTCTACGTTTACGGCTTTAAAAGCCGCGAGGGCTACAACGCAAAAAGTGCCCGTTCCTACGACGACGAAAGGCGGAGGATCGAAAGCTGGCTTGGGGAGCATATGAGCTTTGTTCGTACTCCCGAGGGCAAAAACGTGTTTATCTCCATTGACAGCCGCGTAATAAACCACAATCCCTTCTATAACGCCTGGAAGGCAAAAACCTTTACGGACGGTGATATAACCCTTCATTTCATTATTTTCGATATACTGAATGAGCCTAATATCAAGCGTACCGTTTCCCGGCTTATTTCGGAGATTTACGAAAAATATCTTTCCTATTTTGATGCTCCTATGGAATTTGACGAGTCAACTATAAGAAAAAAGCTTAAGGAGTATTGCGAAAGCGGTATTATAAACGCCGAAAAGCAAGGTAAGAAAATGTATTATTCAAGAGCCGAGGACACTGATATATCGACTCTTACGGATGCTCTGCATTATTTTTCCGAGACCTTGCCCTGCGGTGTTATCGGCTCCTTCATACTGGATAAAACAGAGAGCGATACGGATGCCTTTACCTTCAAGCATCATTACATAACAAGCGCCCTTGACAGCGGCGTTCTCGCTTCCCTTTTTGCCGCTATGAGAGAAAAACGCGCAGTCACCGTAACCAATCTCAGCAGAAAAAAGGATACGCCGAGGAAAAATCGCATAATCCCTCTCCGTGTGTTTATAAGTGTTCAAAGCGGCAGACAGCATCTTATCGCCTACCTTCCCGAGCATAATCAATTCCAATCCTACAGAATAGATTATCTGTCAAGCATAAAAATCGAGGATGTGTCGCCGAGGTTTGACGAGCTTCGGGCGGAGCTTGACAAAATGCAGAAAAAGATGTGGGGCGTCAGCGCAAAAAGAAGCAAATTCTGTTCGGAGCGCCTTGAGCAGGTGGAATTTACCGTTACGGTAAATGACGGCGAGGAATATATAGTAAAGCGTCTTGAACGTGAGAAGCGATGTGGCTCCGTTGAAAAAATCGACGCTCATACCTACCGCTTCACGGCGAGTGTTTACGATTCCAGCGAGATGATACCCTGGATAAGAACCTTTATCTGCCGCATTACGGATATGAGCTTTTCCAACAAATCACAGGAAAGAAAATTCAAGGATGACCTTGACGCAATGTACCGTATATACGGCATAGATACGGAGGTGGAAATATGATATTCAGCGAGCTTTATTCCGCGTACTACAATGCCGTTGCTAAAATCTTAGCCCGTATTACAGAGGGTGAAAGAAACGAGAAGGAATTGCAGAAAATAGTTGCCGAAAAAGCGTTTTCCGAAAGCCTTCTTACGGTTATGCCCTCCTTGAAAAGCGAAAAATGGCAGCTTGTACGCAAGGATATGACGTCACCCATTGAGCATACGCCCACTATGCCCTTAACCACTCTTCAAAAAAGATGGCTCAAGGCAATATCCCTTGATCCGCGTATCAGACTTTTCGGCGTTGAGCTTCCCGACCTTGACGGCGTTGAGCCCTTGTTTACTCCCGAGGATTACTGCGTTTACGATAAGTACGGCGACGGCGATCCCTTTGATAACGAGGAATACGTAAGACAGTTCAAGGTAATTTTAAACGCTATCAAGAAGCGTGAGCAAATAACGTTTACAATAATTAACAGAAACGGTAACGAAATGTTCGTAAGATGCCGACCTCTGCGCCTTGAATATTCGGAAAAGGATGATAAATTCAGGGTAATAACCGAGGGCTGGCGCTCCGTTTCCGCAGTCAATCTTTCAAAAATACAGAATTGCCGCCCGTATACGGGTGAAAAGCCCGTTATAGGCGAGGAGCGTGAAAGAGCCTATGACACGGTGACGGTCAAGCTTCGGGACGAGCGAAACGCCCTTGAAAGATTTATGCTCCATTTCGCCCATTTTGAAAAGCAGGCGGAAAGGCTTGATAAAAATACTTATACGGTAAAGATCAGATACTGCCGCGACGACGAAACAGAAATGGTAATAAGAATCTTATCCTTCGGCCCTATGGTAGAGGTTATAGACACGGAGCATTTCAAAAATTTAATAATTAACAGGCTAAAAAGACAAAAAAGCTGCGAGCTGTAACAAGTTCGCAGCTTTTTTTCCGTGAAGTCCGAGGGAAACAATGGTAAAATATGCTTGCAAGCCGACTTCAAGCAAGTGTTTAATTTTTTCACTGCGGTGCGCGAGGATCTTCCAAGGCGTATGCCGAAAGAACGCTTGCACCTTGAGCCTTACAAGCTCGCCTTTTCGCGGGTTCGAATCCCGCCGTGCGTTGAAAAACGTATCGCCAGCGGTATGGAGGGATCTATGAATTTGTCCTTCGGGACATAAAAACGGTACACATTTTCGTGTGCGAGAACGTTTTAAGAAAAATCTAAAATCTGTGGTCATTCGGCTGAAATAAGAGAGTCTTCTCCTTATTTACGGCAATACGAGGTCAGCCTTGCCTGACGGTGGATACCGCGTTCCCCAAATCCGCGCCAGAAGGATTCTTCCCGCGCCGAGGCGAGGACGCTTAAGCTGCCAGCCGCTCCCCTTGTATGAATGATTACGGAACGACATTACTACCTTTAAGGAGGAATACATATAATGAAAACAGTTATTATCAATGAAAATCAAAGAGGTCTTCTCTTCAAAAACGGAAAGTATATCAAATTGCTCGACGCGGGCAAGTATCACCTGTTTGGCGGCAAGGAGATTGAGATTTCGGTTTTGGACCAGCCCATCGTATGCAGCAAGTGCGCTCTTGAAACCTTGCTTGCAGACAAAGCAATTGCCGACCGTGTGGCAGTCGTTGAAGTAGGTGACGAGGAGCTTGCGCTCCACTACGTAAACGGCAAGCTTTC
>JAZQLK010000137.1:0-2531 GCA_045542635.1 Eubacteriales bacterium | reverse complement strand
GCGGTTAAACCTTCCTTAAAATCATCACCGACAAAATTGTCGTCTTGGTCTTTTAGAATTTTTCTTTCTCGCGCGTAATCGTTTAATACCCTTGTTAGTCCCGAACGGAAGCCTGTTTCGTGCATGCCACCTTCACCTGTCGGAATATTGTTTACGTAAGAACAAACGGTATCAACGTATGCTTCGGTATGTTGAATTGCTATTTCTACCTGTATCCCGTCTTTTTCCGCCTTAAAATATAATGGCTCTTGATATAACCCTGGGTCAGTATTACGGCACAGGCTCCGTCATTCACAGACTTGACCCCCGCGCCAAGCTTTTGTTCGTGCTTTTCTTTATTGTAAGCATATTTATGGCTAAGGACGTGTATGCCTTCGGCTTCCTTGCTCTTGTGGTAATTATGTCAATTATCATAAGTAAGGTACCGTTCCGTCTTGTGCTTAAGGGTCTTAAGCCCCTGGTTCTTATTATCGTATTTACCTCCTTGCTTAATATCTTTTTGAGCCAAGGAGAGGAGCTTCTTTTTACAAAGGAGATAATTCCCGGATTCTGGACGGTAAATCTTTATAAAGAAGGTCTTATTAACGCGGCGCTTCTTGCTATGCGAATAATTATCCTTCTTATGGGAACCAGCGTTTATTTCTCTTACGCCACCACTCCCATTGAATTGACCGACGGACTTGAGCGTGGACTTGGCTTCCTTAAGAAGATCAAGGTGCCTGTTCACGAGTTTGCTATGATGATGACTATCGCTCTCCGCTTTATACCTACTCTTGTTGACGAAACGTCAAAGATAATGAACGCTCAGAAGGCGAGAGGAGCCGACTTTTCAAGCGGCGGTCTTATCAAGAGAGCAAAGGCGTTAATTCCAATTATAATTCCCCTTTTCGTTTCCTCCTTCAGAAGAGCGGAGGAGCTTGCTACCGCAATGGAGTGCAGATGCTACCACGGAGGCAACGGAAGAACAAGAATGAACGTCCTTAAAATGAAATTCAGGGACTACGTGTTTATAATCTTAAGTATGGCTATGCTTGCGGGAGTTATTTTGATCAATATATACGCAAAGGGCTATAAGCTTGTATAATTGATTTTTTGTGCGTTAAGGAGGCGCTTTTTATGAAAATCCTACTTACAATTTCATATAACGGCGCTGCCTACTGCGGATACCAGCTGCAGGGGGATAAGCCCACAGTTGCGCTTATGCTCAACAGAGCTGTTAATAAGGCTTTTGGGTTTGAGTGCAACGTAACGGGATGCAGCCGTACAGATAGCGGAGTTCACGCCCTGGGATATTGCTTAACCGTGGACCCAGTGTCCGAAAGCGATGAAATTACAGTTCCGGTTTCCAAAATACCAACGGCTCTGAATACCGTATTACCGAAGGATATCTCCGTTCTTTCTGCAAGGGAGGTCGACGCTTCGTTTCATCCCCGATATGACGTCAAAATGAAGGAATACGTCTATAAGATAAGGGTAAACGAGATCCGAGATCCATTTCTTGACGGCAGAGTCTACGAGTACGGAAGGGGAATAGATACTCTAAATATCGAAAATATGAAGAGGGCGGCAGGGCATTTTATCGGCACCCACGATTTCTCCGCATTTATGGCTCAAGGCTCGAAAATTACCGATACGGTACGGGAAATTTACGACAGTAAGCTTACGGTAAACGGTGATATTATTGAATATAGGGTGCGGGGAAACGGCTTCCTTTACAATATGGTAAGGATTATTGTGGGAACTCTTCTGGAGGTCGGCAAGGGTAAAATACGCGCCGAGGATATACCTGCAATAATAGAATCCCGTGACAGGAAAAGCGCGGGGCAGACTGCCCGTCCCGAGGGGCTGTATCTTAACAGAGTTTTTTACTGATGATTAAAACGGCGGTACGTTAAAATCCGCCGTTTTTTCCTTTTTATGGAAAACGAATAAAAGTTCAAATTTAAGTTACGAATAATAGTATTGACAAAAAGCAAAAATAAAGCTATAATATAAGCGCGATAAAAAAATTAAGGAGGCAGATTTATGAGTATCAGCTTGATAATCGATTTGGCACTTTGCTTGATCAGCATTGTTTTGATAATCAGATATACCTGTAAGGGCGCCGTAAGATCAATTCTTTCATACGTCAAGGTGTTTTTGGCTATCGGACTTGCCTTTGTTCTACGTAATCCCGTTGCGACGCTTCTTAATAAGATGTTTATGAAGGACTCCGTAACCGATTGGGTGCATAATTCTCTTGTGGCTTCGGCAAGCGGTACCGAAACTAACGGCTTGAATATAGTTGAGCTTTATCAGAATACACCCTCGTTTTTCACCAATATTTTATCGAAATTCGGCATTGATCTGACTGACTTTGATGCGGCTATTGAGGCATTGCCGTACGCTTCGGAGGAACAGATTGCGGAGCTATCTGCAAATATTGGCGGCTCTATCGCCCTTATGCTTTCCACGATCTTGGCGGTAGTTATCGTGTTCGTGCTTGCGATAATTGTTCTTACAGAAGTCGGATCGTAGCCATGTCGGTCTGT
>JAZQLK010000136.1:0-4904 GCA_045542635.1 Eubacteriales bacterium | reverse complement strand
TACCGGAGATACCTGTAATAAAGTTTGTTCTCTTATCGTCATCCTCATCAAAGCTTTCCATAATAAGAGTGCCGGGGGCATCCATATCATTGGTGTTCTTGATGTAAAGAGGAATATTTTTGCTTCTTACAGGGAATACGGTTTCCTCGTGGAGAACCTCTGCGCCCATATAGGAAAGCTCACGAAGCTCGGAGAAGGTTACTCTGTCAATAGGTCTGGGATTAGCGACGATTCTGGGGTCAACCGTCATAATTCCGGATACGTCCGTCCAGTTTTCATACATATCAGCGTTGATTGCCGCCGCAGCGATTGCGCCTGTAATATCGGAGCCTCCGCGGGAGAAGGTCTTAATGCTTCCGTCGGGATTTACACCGTAGAAGCCCGGAATTACTATTCTTGAGTTTTCTTCAACGATAGCTGCAAGGTTTTCGTAGGTCTTTTCAAAGTTAACCTTTCCGTTATATCCGAAAACGAGCCAATCCGCGCTGTCGACGAATTTGTAGCCGAGATATTCAGCCATTAAGCGTGCGTTAAGATATTCGCCGCGGGATACGATGTAGTCAACACTGGTTTTCTTATTAAGATTAGCCTCAATGTTTACGAGCTCTGTTTCAAGGTCCTGCTTAAGACCGCAGGATGCGTAGATCTCACGGTATCTGTCCTTGATCTTTTCAAAAATATCGTTGTAGGGAGCGTTATACTTGATGTGAGCGTGGAGGATGTAGAGAAGGTCCGTTACCTTTGTATCTCCGCTAAATCTCTTACCCGGGGCGGAAACTACCACAATAGCTCTTGAGGGGTCTGCCTCAACGATTCTTTTTACCTTTGCAAAGGACTCGCCTGATGCCAAGGACGAGCCGCCGAATTTTAATACCTTAATCATAGTTTACTCCTCAATACCGGCAAAGAATGCGCCGCCGTCATTTGCGAAAACGGTCTTTGCGATTTCGTGCATTTCCTTTACGCCGATTTTCTTCGTTAATATATAGTTTACGCCGTCAATCGCTTCCTTGCTATCAACAATATGGCAGGGGAGCGTTTCAGTCGTTCTTACGTAGTATTTTCTCTTGCATACGTTATTGTCAACGTTAGCTTCCTTTGTGGGATAGGTAAGAGCGGTGTCACCCTTCAAAATGTCGATAACGTCCTGGGCTAAGGAGTTACCCGTGGGATATTTACCTGCGCCCTGTCCGTAGAAGGAAAGTCTGCCAACGCCCTCGCCAAAGAGAGTTATCATATTGAAATTCTTGAACACGTTTGCTTCAAGCTGATCGTAACCGAGAATTGCAGGCTCAACAAAGGTGGATACCGTATCTCCGTTTTTGATACCGAAGCCAAGGTAACGAACGGTCTTATTGAGCTTTGATTTAATGTAATCAATATCGGTCTTCTTAATGTTACGGAGACCGAATACGTTTACGTTTTCTTCCTTTATTATAGTATCAAAGGCGATGGATGAGGAAATAGCAGTCTTTCTTGCGGTATCAAGACCGTCTATGTCTGCGGAGGGATTTGCCTCTGCGTATCCCAGTGCCTGAGCCTCCTTAAGCACGTCGTCAAAATCACGCGCATCCGTGATCATAGCGTCAAGGATGAAGTTTGTAGTACCGTTCATAATACCCATAACCTTGTTTATCTCATCGCATCTTGTACCGCGCTTGAGATTGTAAAGCCAGGGAATACCGCCGCCTGCGGAGGACGTGAATTTTACGGTAACACCGTTTTCAATAGCCAATTTGTGAAGCTCATCGTAATAAGTGCAGATAAGGTGCTTATTGGAGCTTACAACGTGCTTACCTGCCTTAAGCGCCTTTACAACAAAGGTATGGGCAGGCTCAAGACCGCCGATAGCCTCTGCAACAACGGTAATTTCCTTATCGTTAAGGATATCGTCGAAGTTACTTGTGAGTTTATCTCCAAGACCCTCGTGCTGGCGGATATCAAGTACCTTTTTTACCTCGTATCCGTAATGAGTAAGTATTTCATACGCACCCGAGCCAACAACGCCGAAGCCTAAAATTGCTGTTTTCATAAAAAATTTACCTTTCCTCGTGTCTTTATTTCAAAAACACTTGTATTTTGTTTGCAAATAGTGTATCATATAAGAAACAAAAAATCAAGAGGTATTTTAAAAAATGTTTTATTTAAGCACAAGAAATGAAAAAATAAGAAAAACACCCGCCGAGGCGATTCTTCAAGGTATCGCAGATGACGGCGGATTATATATGCCCGAGTCCTTTGAGGGCACATCCTTTCCTATGGAAAGACTTACCGAAATGAGCGGAAAGGAAATCTCCGCAAAGGTGCTTTCACTCCTTTTTGCGGGTGACTCTATGTTCCCCGAGGATGAGAATAAGGAAGCCGCATTCCTTAAGGCTGTAAAGAGAGGCTACGACGGAAAATTCGACGATGAGGATTACGCTCCCCTTGCCAAGGTTGGCGGCGCTTACGTTATGGAGCTTTATCACGGTCCCACCTGCGCCTTCAAGGACGTTGCCCTTCAGCTCCTTCCTCAGCTCGTTGCAGAGGCAAAGAGAGCTACAAGGATGGAGGAGGAGATTGTAATTCTTACCGCCACAAGCGGTGACACAGGCTCCGCGGCTCTTTCCGGCTTCTCCGACGTTTGCGGTACGAAGATCATTGTATTCTATCCCAAGCACGGTATAAGCGCAGTACAGGAAAGACAGATGGTTTCCTGCAAGGGTAAGAATACCTGCGTTGTTGCGGTTGAGGGTAATTTTGACGATGCTCAGAGCGGGGTTAAGAATATTTTCGCAACTCTCCGGCTTCCCGAGGGCGTTAAGCTCTCCAGCGCAAACTCCATAAACATCGGTAGACTTGCTCCCCAGGTTGCATATTATTTTAAGGCGTATCGCGACTTACTTAATAATAATGAAATAAAAATGGGCGATAAGGTGAACTTCATCGTTCCCACAGGTAACTTCGGCGATATTTTGGCAGGCTACTTCGCTATGAATATGGGACTCCCCGTTGGTAAGCTTGTATGCGCCTCCAACGAAAACAAGGTTCTTACAGACTTCTTTGAAAACGGCTCTTATAACAAGAACAGAGATTTCCGCGTAACCAAGTCCCCCTCTATGGATATTCTTATTTCCTCTAACCTTGAAAGACTTCTTTATCTTGTATGCGGAGCGGAAAAGTGCGCTTCCTATATGAAGGATCTTAAGGAAAAGGGCGAATACAGGATTTCCGCAGAGGAGCTTGCAAAAATCAGAAGCATATTTGACGCAGGCTTTGCTAATGATGAAACAACGCTTGATACAATCAAGAGCGTTTACGAAAAGCACGGATACATTATGGATACTCATACCGCCGTTGCCTGGAAGGTATACGAGGATTGGATGAAGGATAAGGACAACGGATACAAGAGCGTTGTTCTCTCAACCGCCTCCGCGTATAAGTTCTCAAATAGCGTTATGAATGCTATCGGCAAGGAATACGGCGACGAGTTCGACGCTCTTGAAAAGCTTTACGTAGAAACAGGCTCCAAGATCCCCGGCTCTCTTGTGGGAATCAAGGAAAAGCCCGTAGTACATAAAAACGTAGTTAAAAAGGAAGATATGCTTACCTTCGTTGCGGATATGGTAGGTAAAAAGGAATGGATAAAATAAAAATAAGGGTTCCCGCCACCTCGGCAAATATGGGCTCGGGATTTGACTGTATGGGAATCGCATTTCAAAGATACAATGTTTTTGAATTTGAAAAAATTCCTTGCGGAGTTGAATTTGTCGGTTGCGATGAGAAATATGCAAATATGAACAATTTATCATATGTTGCGTATAAGGCGGTTTGCGACAAGATTGGAGCAAAGCCCTTTGTTAAGATTACGGAGCTTGACATTAACGTACCCGTATCAAGAGGATTGGGCTCGTCGGCTACACTTATCGTAGCGGGAGCGGTTGCCGCAAACAAGCTTAACGGCGACAAGCTTAATAAGGAGCAGATATTTGCGATCTGTAATGATATAGAGGGACACCCCGATAATATTGCCGCCGCAATCTACGGCGGGCTTTGCGCCTCGGTTGTAATTGACGGCACGCCTCTTACGGTAAAATATCCCGTAAGCGAGGAAATATTCTTTACGGCGGTAGTGCCCGACTTTGAGGTAAGCACAAGGGATGCGAGAGCAACCTTACCCTCTTCTGTTAAGTATACGGACGCAATATTTAACCTGTCAAGAACGGCTATATTGCCCCACGCATTTGAGAGCGCGAATTTCCCATTGATCAAAATCGCCACACAGGACAGAATACACGAAAGGTATAAGCGCTGCCTGTTCAGAAATATTTCAGAGGTTGAGGCTATGGCGTACGAATGCGGAGCTGCAGCCTTCTTAATAAGCGGAGCAGGCTCCGCCTGCCTTTGCATCTCGGATAAGCCCATTTGCGACGAGCTTAACGAGAGAATATGCAGACTTGAAAATAATTGGAAGGCTTTTTCGCTGTCTGTTGACGGTGAGGGAGCAAAAGAGGCTTAATATGCACAGTAAATATTTACTTGTTGATAAGAGTATTCTTCCCGATTACTATGAAAAGGTAATTGAAGCGAGAACTCTTTTGTCAAGCGGAAAAATAAATGACGTAAGTGAGGCTGTCAAGGTAGTAGGTATTTCAAGAAGTACATACTATAAATATAAGGATTATGTTTTTGCACTTAACGAGGACACGGGTTGCCGTAAGGCGGTAATTTCCTTTACCCTTTCCCATAAGGCGGGTATTCTCGGCGAGGTTATCGGAAAGCTTTCGGAGCTTGGGGCAAATATCCTTACAATAACTCAAAATATGCCTATAAACTCCCGCGCCCACGTGGTGGTTTCTCTTGATATTTCCTGTCTTGAGGTAGACCGTCCCGAGGAGCTTATCTCCATTCTCAACGGCATTGAC
>JAZQLK010000135.1:0-2371 GCA_045542635.1 Eubacteriales bacterium | reverse complement strand
AAACTGATCGATATGGCAAAGGCTCTTGAAGGTATGCCGCGTCATGCATCCACTCATGCGGCGGGTGTGGTGATAACGGAAAAGCCCCTTACAGAGCATCTGCCCGTAGCTATAAATAACAGCGTAGCCGTAACTCAGTATAATATGGATACGGTTGCCGAGCTTGGCCTGTTGAAATTCGACTTTCTTGCACTCAGATATTTAACTATTATTCATTCTGCTGAAAAGCAGATAAGAGAGAGAATAGCTGATTTTGACGTTTCAAAAATTCCTCTTGACGATAAAAAGACGTATGATCTTATTTCAAAAGGTGCAACAGATGGTGTGTTTCAGCTTGAATCCGGTGGTATGAAGCAGACTTTAATGCAGCTAAAGCCTGATTCTATAGACGACGTAATAGCGGCTATAGCTTTGTACAGACCGGGGCCTATGTCTTCAATACCCAAGTATGTGGCGGCAAGACATAGCGGTAAGGCTCCCGTATATAAAATTCCTCAGCTGAAACCCATTCTTGACGTTACGTATGGTTGTATTGTTTATCAGGAGCAGGTTATGCGCATTTTCCGCGACGTTGCCGGCTATTCTCTTGGCCATGCGGATATCGTAAGAAGAGCTATATCCAAAAAGAAATCGGAAGTTCTTTTAAGTGAGAAACAGGCGTTTATAGACGGCGCGGCTCAAAGAGGCGTTGCTGAAGCGGATGCTATAGAATTATTTGATGAAATAGAGTCATTTGCCAATTATGCTTTTAATAAAAGTCATGCTGCAGCATATGCCGTTATTTCCTATAGAACGGCGTATCTCAAAGCTCATTTCTTAACTGAGTATAATTGCGCCTTGCTCGCTTCCGTTCAGAGTTCTCCTGCGAAAATATCTGAATATATAACGGAATGTAAGAGATATAATATTAAGGTTTTGCCGCCTGACATTAATTACAGTATGTCTGATTTCCACGTAGAAGGCAATAATATCCGTTTTGGTATGTCTGCGCTGAAGAATATTGGCAGAGCTTTTGTAACGTCTCTCGTTAACGACAGAGAGGCTAACGGCAAATTTAAGGATATTGATGATTTTATTGAACGAGCTAAAAAGCTTTCTATAAATAAGAGACAGCTTGAGGCGATAATAAAAGCAGGCGCTCTTGATTCACTTGGTATAAAGAGAAGTCAATTGCTTGCTGTTTATGAATCTTTGCTTGAAAAAGATAGCACAAGCATCGACGGGCAAATTGATATGTTTTCAATGTTTACTTCAGATGAACTGAACGTACCTAAGCTTTCTTTTCCTGAAATTCCCGAATTTTCGGCAAAAGTCTTGCTTATGCTTGAAAAAGAAAGCTGCGGAATGTATTTGTCAGGTCATTTGCTTGATGACTATTCAATGGCAGCAGGTTCTGTAAAATCTGATAAAATTGCTGATATTATTAATTCATTTACTGACGTTGGTTCGGAAATTGATTATAAAGAAGAGCAAAAGGTCTGCGTTACCGGAATAATAACTAAAAAAGTTAATAAACAAACAAGAAAAGGCGATTCAATGGCTTTTATTACCGTAGAAGACAGAAGCGGTGAAATAGAAGTTGTTGTATTTCCTGCGCAGCTTGCGAAGTTTTCACATAATCTGATCGTTGATACGGCAGTAAGTATATCAGGCAATATTTCCATAAGAGAAGACGAAAACGCAAAAATCAAATTTCAGAGTATGGAGCTTCTTGCTTCTAATGAAGAATATATAAGAGCAGAAAAAGAGAAAAAGGCGGCAATAGCTGCTGATAAACCTTTAATTGTATATCTTAAGGTTCCGTCTTTGAATAGTACGGAGTATAAAAGGATCTGCGCTTTTGTAGATATATTTAAAGGTCCTGTTCCCGTTATTATTTATGATGCAGAAACGTCCAAAAAGTATAGATCTTCAAGCGGTGGAATTATGCTTAACGACTTTACCGTAACGGAATTAAAGGAAATTTTAGGTGATGATTCTGTCGTTTTAAAGTAGACGGTTTTATCAAAAATTATACTCAATTAACAATACGTTCATAAATATATGTTAGTATTAGTAAAAGTATTGGCTTTTTGTTGTACAAATCCTGAAAGGAGACAGAAAAATGGCTGATGAAAATAAAATAATGAAGTCCCCTGATAGTAAAATAGATATAAAAGAAATATGGGAGAAGTCTAAGCCTGTTCTTAAGGTTGTAGGTAAGGTTACTCTCAGAACTCTTTCGTATGTGTTTAACGTTTTGTTTACTGTTTTGCTTATAGGTCTTATTTGCGGCGTAATTGTTGGAACAGTTTTTGCAATATACATTAAGAATTACGTCGATCCCGTGCTTGACCCGTCACTTCTTGTTGGTGCAAGCTCAGATACTACT
>JAZQLK010000134.1:0-4414 GCA_045542635.1 Eubacteriales bacterium | reverse complement strand
TATTCGATAACAACTGTGGGCACATTACATAATTGATCGTAATTTGCGGTGATTACCGTTTTTTCTTTAATATCACTGTATGATTTATTCCAACCCGTGAAAGTATACGGATACGGGAAATTACTGTCATACTTTAAAAATACAGTAGGTTTTTCTGGTGCAATAGCCGAGAACCCATGCTCAACCGTTTGAATAAATCTTTCTTCAACCACACTATCACAAGCTAAGCATCTATCATTACTTAAATTTTCCGACATGAGATACTCTTTGCAGGTATTACAGTAAATAATTGCAAGAGGAGTACCGTCAGGCAATACAAATTCTACATCGTATGTTTTTATTGTAAAAATAGCTCGAACTGTTAAATCCTCATATACTTCGTTATAATCACCGATATCCCATTTATAAGTGTATCCTTCCTTAATCTTGAAGGTATCGTCAGATTCTGTGGGAGGGGTAGCTTTACCTTTCAACTCTACGTATTCTTCCTTAGCTACAGAATCATCGTAATTCAGAAATGTTACTTTGTATAGCTTTTTATAATTTGCTTTTACAATTATATCTTCCTTTACATTTTCATAGGATCTGCTCCAACCTACAAAATTCCATCCCTCTATATCATTGACTACCGGAGCTGTGGCATTTCCATTATATCCGACTTCAACTTCATCAATAATTAAGCCACCAATCCCATCAACAATATCATCGTAGCAGAACGTCACGGTATATTTTCTTATGGTGGATGTGTATAATGCGTATACGTTTATGTCAGTTGTTACGTTTGTGAGTACGGCTTCGGTATTGCCGCCGATAGCAGTTACCCATTTATCAAATTCATAATCGTATTGAGCCGTGGATTCCTTAATGGGCAATTGGTTGGGGAAATGCGCCGTTGCGCCGTGGCTTACTGTTGCGCGTCCAAGCTCGGTTACTCCGTCCTCGTTGTAGAATATTACAGTATGTACGTTTGGAGTGGAGGTGAACTGAGCCTCATACGTCGCATTGCCGCTTACAGAGGAAATAACGGGCGCCCATCCGCTAAAGGTGTATACGTTGTCGTTATCGGATGGTTTTGTGGGAACGGCGCCGTTATACGTGGGAGTTGTTCCGTAATTTACGTTTTCATCAGTTTCAAGAACGGTGTCGCCGTTTTTCCAAACTACCGTATAGGTATTTAATTTACGTGAGAAATTGGCGATAATGGTAGTATCGCTTCCAACTGTCGCGTCAGCGGTCCAATTGATAAACTCATATGTATACTGCGCTGTTGCATCAGTTGTCTGAACCGTTACAGTTTGATTGTTTACGGTTACTGTGTTTCCGGTTACAGTAATCGCCGATCCGTACGGAACGCTATCTATCTTATTTACTGAGACCTGACCGTAACCGGTATTGTTAGAGACAATATAAACTGTCACAAGACGTGTAAAGGATTTAAACGAGGCATATACTGCTCTATCTCCCGTAACGTTTTGAAGATCGTCTGCATCAACACCGTTTTTTGAAGTTACCCATTTATCAAAAATAAAGGTATTTGCCTCTGTACCGTTCTTTTTAGGATCTTCATGAGGATAAGCTGCCGCCGAGCCATACGGTACGGAAACAGTAGCAAGCACAGTTGCTCCATCCTCTGCATAGAAGGTTACGGTATATGACCTTAGCTCCTCAGTGAATTGAGCTACGTAGGTTACGTTTCCTGTAACGGCGCTTATTTCGGGGCTCCAGCCCTTGAATGAAAAGTTATACTGCGCGGTTGATTCCTTTGTGGGTATTTCTCCGTTATACACGGGATTTGTGCCGTAAGGAACGTCTAAATCCGTTTCTATTACTGTATCTCCGTTTTTCCATTCAACCTTAAAGGTTCTTGGTGCTTTATTGAACTGAGCAACGTAGGTTATATCGCTTGTAACCGATGATACGGCAGGAGACCAACCTGAAAATTCGTATATATATTGATCGTCAGCTGCCTTTACGGGTGTTGCTCCGTCATATATAGGTGTTGTGCCTTTTGGAACACCGATATCCGTCTCCAAAACCGTATCACCGTTTTTCCAAACTACAGTATACTTATCCGTTTCGGGAGGGGAATCCGGATTATCATCATTCAACAATATAATCGCACCTGCAGTTCCCCCCGCAATTAAAGCGGCTATTATTATACACAGTATGATTATAATTTTTTTACTTTTCATTTCTTTCTCCTTGAAGATCTTCTCTTTATTTGTGAATTATATAAACAAAAAAAGCGCCAACCGAAGTCGGCGCTAAAAACGCAAACTTCTATTGTCGCCAAACAAAATTGTATAGAATAAGACGATTATGTAATCCTATCTACGAAATTTGCATTTTTATCAAATTTATAAAGATAGCATTACAAACGCAAAAAGAGTATAATACGTCCTATCAAAAGGAATCCGTCTTATACTTACAAAAATATACAATTTTGTTTGGCATTTATGATTATACACTAATATAATATAATTTTCAAGTTATTTTTAGTTATTTCGCACAAAATTTTATACTAATAATAAAAAGCTGCAGATTTCTGCAGCTTTTTGAATTTTTATTCATTACGGACGAAGTCCCATACCGCCTTCGAGGGTGAGGGTTTCGCCGTTCATATATTTGAAGTCGGGGGAGGCGAGGCCTACACAGGCTCTGCCGATTTCCGTTTCGGGGTCGCCAAAATGTCCTGCGGGGGGCATTTTAACGTTAGCCTTGAAGGCTTCGGGGTACGCCTTTTCAAAGCCCTCAAGCTGGGCTGTCCAGGCAAGGGGGCAGATTACGTTTGTATTGATGCCGTCCTTTGCCCATTCCGTAGCCGCAACTCTTGAAAGTCCGCGGATTCCCTCCTTCGCCGCCGCGTAGGAGCATTGACCGTAATTTCCGAAGAGTCCTGCGCCGGATGCGAAATTTATAATCGTTCCCTTGGTTTCCTTAAGGTAGGGATAGCACGCCTTCATATAGTAGAAGGTAGCGTAAAGTCCCGAATAAATAGCAAGATTGAACTGCTCCGTTGTGTGATCCTGTATTGTAACTCCGGATGCAGATGCCTGAGCGTTGTTTATAAGCACGTCAATTCTTCCGAATTCCTTATACGCCGCCTCGACAACGGATTTAGCGATCGCCTCGTTGTCCTGTCCCTCGGAAATATCTGCGGCAAGAGCAAGAACCTTTATTCCGTAAAGGCTTTCAAGCTCCTCCTTTGCCTTTTCAAGCTTGCTTACGTTTCTTCCCGTAATAACCAGATTTGCGCCTTTCTTGGCGTATGCGGTAGCGATGCCGTAGCCAATGGAGCCGCATCTGCCGTCTGAAAGCTTTGCATAGCCTCCGCCTGTGATTATAGCTGTTTTACCCTTTAAAAAGCTCATAATAATTCTCCTTTATATAATTTCAAGCTCGTCCGCCGAGGGAAGAGCGGGATATTCGTCGTTTAAATTATCGGAATACCAATACGCCACGGAGGAAATGTCCTCCTGCAGGGGCATATAGCGTTGTCCGCTGCGCCATCCGAGAGCCTGTATTGTTACCTTTAAATCCTGTTTAAAATACACGGGGTCGGTAATATGGAATCTGTACATATTAAAGTATCTCTGGGATCTATAGGTTTCATCCGTCTTATCAACGGAAAAGCCCGTATAAGGTGTTGAGAAATCTATGTACTTACCATTTACCTCAAAATCATAGGAGCCGCAGAAATAATCCTCCGTTCCCGTACCGCAGATGCTTGGGTATTCCGTGTCGCCGTCTATATAGAATTTAATTTCGCCCTCGCCCCACCAGCCGTTTGAGCGGGTACCCCAATATAGATAGGTTCCTACGTAATGTCCGTTACCCTTTACGTTATCAAGGATCGTATACGTTTCCTTGTATGGCAAGGGATTTACCCTGCGGAATTGAGCGTGAAAGTAAAGACTGTCCTTTGGTATGATTTTTTCCTCACAATCAATCTGATAATACACGTTAAAGTCGAAGGGGCCTATATTTTCAAGCTCCATACGGAAGGATTTGAAATAAGGCATCTCGAAATAACAGTTAAGACCCTTACGGGGATTGAAGCATATAGGTAGAGCGCTTATCTGATGGTATTCCTTATCGTTTGCTCCGCAGAAAAAGTCGGAAAGCGGGACACATACCGAGGGGTTTTTCTGTCCGTCGAAATAAATTCTCAAAATAAGATATCTGCCTGTGCCCTCGGAGGCATCCGTTATCCAGAAGTGCTTGATTGCGCCTTGACCGCAAACGTCGGCAAGAACAGCAGTAGTTTTGCCCTTTAAGACTATATAGGGATTTATCTTCCAGCCCTTACCAAGCTCTCTTGCGTTATAGGAGGCGCTTCCCTCCTCTGCCATTCCTCCCATTCCCTTACCGCCAGTAAAATTTTCAGGGGATATGGAAAATGCTCTTATATTTT
>JAZQLK010000133.1:0-2216 GCA_045542635.1 Eubacteriales bacterium | reverse complement strand
TACACAGTTGAGGATGTTTGCCATCCCGAAACAGGCGAGCTTATCATCGGCGAAAACGAGATGATACTCTCCAAGCATGTTTCTAAGATTCTTGCAGCAGGAATTAAAGAGGTTAAGGTAAGATCCGTACTCCGTTGTAAGACAAAGAACGGTGTTTGCGCGCATTGCTACGGTATGGACCTTGCAAGCTGCAAGCAGGTTAATATCGGTGAGGCTGTCGGCGTAATTGCGGCTCAGTCCATCGGTGAACCCGGTACACAGCTTACAATGAGAACCTTCCATACAGGTGGTGTTGCTTCCGCTAACATTACACAGGGTCTTCCCCGAGTTGAGGAGCTCTTCGAGGCTCGCCGTCCCAAGAAGCCCGCAATCGCGTGCGAGGCAAGCGGTGTTGCCAAGATCGTTCCCGACGGACGTATCAATATTATCCACGTTAAGGATGAGGAAACAGGCGTAGAGTACAAGTACGAGGTTCCCTTCGGTACAACAATGGTCGTTCACGACGGCGACTACGTAACCAAGGGTCAGGCTCTTACAGAGGGCTATATGGCTCCTGCCGACATCCTTAAGATCAACGGTATTGAAGCGGTTTATGACTACATCGTTCGCGAGGTACAGAAGGTTTACCGTTCACAGAACGTTGACGTTGACGATAAGCACGTTGAGGTTATTACCCGTCAGATGTCAAGAAAGGTTAAGATCGAGGATCCCGGAGATACCGACTTTATCGTTGGCACGACCGTGGATAAGGAAGAATTCGTTGTTGAAAACGAGAAGATCCAGGCAAGAATCGATGCAGGTGAAATTGAGCTTCGCAAGGCTGAATCCTCCCCCATCCTTCTCGGTATCACAAAGGCGGCTTCCTCTACAGAATCCTTCCTTTCCGCAGCATCCTTCCAGGAGACCACAAAGGCTCTTACAGAGGCTGCTATCAAGGGTAAGGTTGACCACCTTCTCGGCCTTAAGGAAAACGTTATTATCGGTAAGCTTATCCCCGCAGGTACGGGTCTTAGCGAATATAATACTATCGGCGTAAAGAAGGAAGAGGCTTCTAACGAATAAGTATAAAAATCGGCAGGAAACTGCCGATTTTTTTTGTACTTTTTAATATTGAAAATAAGCTTTATATGTGGTATACTTTTATATATTGCTTGAATAGGGAGGGGAGATGGAAATAATGGAAAATCTTTGGATATTTCTGATACTTTTATACGGTATTTTCAAGGGCATAAGAGAAGTGCTTAAGAAAAAGTCAACACAGGAAAATACTGTTATGGAGGTATTGTTTTTCTACACCTTCTTTGCCTTTTTGATAACGATACCCTTTTCAAGGGATATATTTTCTCTTTCCATAAAAGCTCATATAGTTATTCTTTTTAAAGCCTTTGTAATCTTTGCCGCATGGATATGCGCAATGAACTCCATTAAGAGATTGCCAATAAGCTTATACTGTGTTACGGATATGTCGAGGATGGTGTTTACTATTCTTATGGGTGTCCTTTTCTTAAACGAATCAATCGGTATAAACGAGGCAATCGGCATAGCCCTCGTAATTACGGGAGTAGCTCTTGTCAACCTGTTTTCCGGAAAGGGAAGCGATGAAAAGCCTAAATTAAGCCTGTTTTTATTGATGCTTGCAGCCTGCTTCCTTAATTCTGTTGCGGAGGTGACGGACAAGTGGATGCTGTCGTCATCAATTACAGAGAGATGGTTCCTTGGTACAGAGATAATCAAAACAGAGCAGATGCAGTTCTGGTATATGCTGTACCTTGCCGCCTTCTATGGGCTTTATATCCTTATAAGACGGGAGAAAATAGACGTTAAAAAATGCGTAAGATCCCCGTATATATGGCTTCTCAGCATACTTTTCGTAATAGCTGACAGAGCAATGTTCATTGCCAACACCTATGAGAACAGTACTATTGTGGTTATGACGCTCATAAAGCAGTCAAGCGTCCTCGTAACCATACTTCTCGGCAAGCTTATATTCAAGGAAAAGAACGTGGCAAAAAGGGCGCTTTTCGCCTGTCTTGTTGTAGTTGGTATAGTTATTTCGGTTATTTAATAAATTTTGTTCTTGACAAATTATAAAAAACATAGTATTATATAGTAGTACAAAATCCTTCCCGTAGGGAAGGAAATACGCGGATGTGGCGGAATTGGCAGACGCGCCAGACTTAGGATCTGGTATCTCCGATGTGCAGGTCCAAGCCCTG
>JAZQLK010000132.1:0-2006 GCA_045542635.1 Eubacteriales bacterium | reverse complement strand
ACGGCGAAGGCGGTGTTTTCGTAGGCTACAAGCCGCAAGAGGGTCAAGAAATCGTAATAGTTGAGGACGTTATCACCGCAGGCACCGCTATCAGAGAAAGTATGGAAATTCTTTCTAAATTAGAGGGCACGAAGGTTGCCGCAACCTTAGCGCCCTTTACGCTTAAAAGTATTTCCATACTTTCTCTGATTGCTGTTCCCGCTGTAATAACGTCCTCAACGATTACGATTTCCTCTCCCTCTTTCGGAACGTAGCCAACGAATACTCCGCCTTCGCCGTGGTCCTTGACTTCTTTTCTGTTAAAGAAGAAGGGAACATCAAGTCCCTGCTTTGCCAATGCAACAGCAGATGATACTGCGATAGAAATACCCTTGTAAGCAGGTCCGTAGAGAACTGTTCTCTTATTGCCTATCTTTTCAAAATAAGCCTTTGCGTAAAACTCGCCGAGCTTTGAGATCTGCTCACCTGTCTTTATATCACCTGCATTTATGAAGTAAGGAATCTTTCTTCCGCTCTTTGCAGTAAAATCACCGAACTTCAAAACTCCTGCCGACTGCAAGAATTCAATAAACTCTCTCTTGTAGCTTTCCATAATATCTTCTCCTTATTATATCAGTCAACAAACTCTTTTACGCATCTTCTGTATGCCGCAACCGGATCTTCAGCAGCAGTAATAGGTCTGCCCACAACTATATAGTCAGAGCCTATCTTCTTAGCCTGTTCGGGAGTCATAACTCTAACCTGGTCGCCAACCTCACCGTCAGCAAATCTTACACCGGGAGTTACGGTTACAAAATCCTTGCCGCAAGTATCGTGAACCTTACCTGCTTCGAGGGGTGAGCATACAACACCGTCAAGTCCTGCCTTCTTTGCGTTTTCAGCATAGTGCATAACAGTCTTATCAATGGGAGCGTCTATAAGAAGCTCGTTTCTCATTCTTTCTTCGCTTGTTGAAGTAAGCTGTGTTACAGCAATCAACATAGGACGTGTACCATCTTCTCTTGTAAGACCTACAATAGCTTCTTCCATCATAGCGATAGTTCCTGCTGCGTGGAGGTTTGTCATATCAACGTCAAGACGTGAAAGAACATTCATCGCCTTTTTAACCGTATTAGGAATATCGTGAAGCTTCAAGTCGAGGAATATCTTATGTCCTCTTGCCTTAATTTCGCGAACGATTTCAGGTCCTTCTGCATAGTAAAGCTCCATACCGATCTTTACAAAAGGTTTTTCTTCCTTAAATTTATCAAGAAAATCCATTACCGCTTTCTTTGTAGAAAAATCACAAGCAATAATTACGTCTCTTCCCATTAGTGCGCACCTCCGATAATTTCATTCAAATCTTTTATTCCGTATTTTTCCATAACCTTTGGAAGTTCATCAATTATATTCTTACAAGCATAAGGCTCGATAAGGTTTGCCGCACCGACCTCAACAGCCGTCGCGCCCGCCATCATCATCTCGATTACGTCCTCTGCCGTAGAAATTCCGCCCATACCGACTATCGGTATTTTAACCGCTTCGTAAACCTGATATACCATACGAAGAGCAACCGGCAAAATAGCGGGGCCTGAATAACCACCCGTCTTATTTGCAATTATCGGCTTTCTTGTCTTCAGGTTTATTCTCATTCCCATAAGGGTGTTTATCATACTTATTGCATCTGCGCCCGCATTTTCACAAGCTGCGGCAATACTTGCAATATCTGTTACGTTGGGTGAAAGCTTTATAATAAGGGGCTTCTTTGTTACCGCTCTTACAGCCTTTGTTACCTCATAAGCCGATTCTGCCGACGTACCGAAGCTCATTCCGCCGCCGTGTACGTTAGGGCAGCTTATGTTTACTTCAAGCCAACCAACCTGTTCTTCCTTATCAAGCTTTTCGCAAGTATAAACGTAATCCTCAACAGAAAATCCGCTTATATTTGCCATTACCTTTTTATTAAACACCTTTGCAAGCTTAGGAAGCTCCTCGGATATAACCTTTTCAACGCCGGGGTTCTGAAG
>JAZQLK010000131.1:0-2478 GCA_045542635.1 Eubacteriales bacterium | reverse complement strand
CTACCCTTGGCGTATTGCCCGCGCCAAAGGGCACGATAACAAGGGAGCCCACCGATATTTCTGATATAAGCTCATCCTTTACGTAGTAATCATATTCACAATCGGCGTGATAGGGCACATCTAAAATATGAACCTTTACGCATTTTGTCATAGCCCCGTCCCGTCCTTTCGTAAAATCTGATTTTTTTAATTATTGCTCCTCGCCGTCCTCAATAAGGAAGCCCTTTTCATTATCGAAAACCTCGTCTGCGCCCATAAGGTCAGCAAGCTCCTCGGTGTCGAAATCGTCCTCGCCGTCATCTATAACGTCATTTGCATTTTCATTCTCTGCAGGAAGCTCCTCTGCGGGCTTAAGCTCGCTTACGTCAACCAAGGAGTCCTCGTAGCCCTCGTCTCCGGGGAAATAGAGCTTGAATTCGCCCTCGTTAAGCTCCTTAACGGCGTTCTTAACAGCCTTTTCATCTCTGTATTCCTTCTTGATAAGGGAAGCCATATCCTTTTCAGTCTTCTTTTCCGCAATAAGCTTTTCTGCCTTCTTTCTGTCCTTCAAGTACTCGTTAGTAATTACGCGTGCGCACTTTGCAGTTGCCATAACGAGCATATATTTGTTAAGTCTTTCATTGCCTTCCGCATCCGGTGAAAGCTTGAGTAAGTCCTGAATTGAAGGGTAAATCATATCTAAATTCCTCTCTTAAATAAATTTCTCTATAATAAATTTTTTTGTATTTTTCGTTTTCTGATGCTCGGCTCTTATTATGTCATAGATAAGCTCCGCGCATTCCTTTGATCTGCCGTCCTCGTTGACAACGGAATAATCGTATTTGGGAAGAAGCTTGATCTCCTCCTTGGCGCGCTGAAGACGCCATTTTATAACCTCCTCGGTTTCCGTGCCTCTGCCTCTTAATCTTCCTTCAAGAGTATCGGCGTCGGGGGGAGTGAGCATTATGGCAACGGAGCCTCTTACCTTTTTCTTCACCTGCATAGCTCCGTCAACCTCGATCTCAAGGATTATATCCTTACCGCTGTCAAGAGCCCTCTTGACCTCCTTTAACGGAGTGCCGTAATAATTGTCGCAATAGGTGGTGTATTCAAGTATTTCTCCACGCTCTATTCTTCCTTCGAACTCGTCCTTTGAAATAAAGAAATAGTGAACGCCGTTTTCCTCGCCCGGACGGGGATTTCTTGTGGTAGCCGATACGGAAAGCTTTATTTCGCTATGAGCGGAAATCAGCTCCTTTACAACCGTACCCTTACCGCTTCCCGCAGGGCCTGAAATTATGAATAAAATTCCTTTTCTCATTATCCTTCGCCTCCGTCGTCATTGCCGTTAAGTCTGTTCGCCACGGTTTCCGGTGCAAGCGCCGAAATAATTACGTGATCGGAATCCGTGATAATTACGCTTTTAGTGCGCCTGCCGCTTGTGCAGTCAATGATCCTTCCCTTTTCCTTTGCCTCCGCAACGGTTCTTTTGGCAGGGGCGGAATCAGGGGAAACAAGAGCTATTACTCTTTCGTCAAGGATCATATTTCCAAATCCAACGTTAATAAATTTCATTACTCTATATTCTGAATCTGCTCTCTGATCTTTTCAAGCTCGTTCTTGATATTCACAACGAGGTGAGCGGTGTCGGAGTTGGATGCCTTGGAGCCCATAGTATTGGTTTCTCTGTTCATTTCCTGAACAAGGAAATCAAGCTTTCTGCCCGCGGGCTCGTTTGAGCCGGCTATTTCCTCGAAGGCTCCGAAGTGGCTGTCAAGCCTTACAAGCTCCTCGTCAATAGCTATCTTATCGGCAAAGATAGCAACCTCTGTAAGAATTCTCTGCTCGTCAATATGAAGAGCCTGCTCGTCAAGGAACTTAATAATTCTGTCCTTGAGCTTGTTTCCGTATTCCTTGGTATCCCTTTCGGAATTTTCGGAGATTTTGGCAACGTAGCCCTTAATATTTTCGATCTTTTCTCTTATGTTCTTAAGAAGGTTTTCACCCTCGGTAATTCTTCTCTCAATAAAGCCGTCAAGAGCGATATCAAGCACGGACTTAATATCCTCCCAGTCGCCCTCTATATCATCCTCGGGCTTCTTTACGTTAAAGATATCCTTGTTGGACGCAATTCTCGTAACCGTGATATCATCCTTAAGCTCAAAGGTATCGCGGAGCTTGTAAAGAGCGTCTATATAAGATTTTGCATAGGCAGTATCAAGTGAAATTTCAATACCCTCCTGAGAAAGCACGTCTACGTTAATATAGACCTCCACCTTACCTCTTGAAATGCCCTTTTGTGAAATGTACTGCTTGATCTTGTCCTCAAGGAAGCTGTAGAGCCTTGATATCTTCACGGTACAGTCAAAATATCTGTTGTTTACGGATTTTATCTCCGCCGTTACGTCCTTGCCGTTTACCGTTTGTCTGGCTCTTGCAAAGGCTGTCATACTTCTAAACATACTGCTTCGTCCTTTATTTTATATTTAAAATTATATA
>JAZQLK010000130.1:0-2227 GCA_045542635.1 Eubacteriales bacterium | reverse complement strand
GTCTTTTCCTTAAGACCGCCGATAGGCAACACCTTACCTCTTAAGGTGATTTCACCCGTCATTGAAATATCCCTTCTTACGGGACGCTTGGAAAGAGCGCTTACAAGAGCGGTAGTCATAGTAACTCCTGCGCTAGGTCCGTCTTTGGGAATCGCTCCCTCGGGAGCGTGAATGTGAATATCACAGCTTGAATAGAAATCGGGGTCAATTCCGAGTCTTTCCGCATTTTCACGGATGAAGCTTATCGCGATTTCCGCAGATTCCTTCATAACGTCCCCAAGGCTTCCCGTAAGCTTTATTTTTCCGTTCCCCTTCATTATGGATGCCTCGAGCTTAAGAAGATCGCCGCCAACGGAGGTATAAGCCATTCCGTTCACAACGCCGATTTCGTTTGCTTCGCTTATCTTTTCCTCGTCAAATTTGCGTGCGCCAAGATATTTTGAAAGGCTTTCTTCCGTTACTGAAACGGATTTAACCTTATTTTCAATAATTTCTTTAGCCGCCTTTCTGCAAAGGGATGCGATTTCTCTTTCAAGGTTACGAACGCCTGCTTCGGCGGTATATCCGCTAATCATAGAGAAGAGAGCCTCATCTGTTATTTTGAAGGAACGCTTTGTAAGTCCGTGGCGCTTAAGCTGCTTGGGAATTAAGTGATTTTTCGCTATATGGAATTTTTCGTTTCTCGTGTAAGAGGAAAGCTCAATTATCTCCATTCTGTCGATAAGAGGCTTGGGAATGTTTTCAAGAGAGTTTGCCGTAGCGATAAACATACAACGGGACAGATCCACGTCCATCTCAACAAAGTGGTCGCGGAAGGTCTTATTCTGCTCGCCGTCAAGGACCTCAAGCATAGCGGAGGCGGGGTCACCTCTCATATCCGACGTCATCTTATCAATTTCATCGAATACCATAAGGGGATTTAAGGTTTTAGCCTCACAAAGGGCGTTGATTATTCTACCGGGCATAGCGCCTACGTAGGTTTTTCTGTGACCTCTGATTTCAGCCTCATCACGGATACCGCCGAGGGAAACCCTTACGTATTTACGCTTAAGAGCGTGTGCGATGGATGAGCAAAGAGAGGTCTTACCCACACCTGGAGGACCTACAAGACAAATTATCTGATTTTTGATATCGGGGTTAAGCTCCTTAACCGCGATAAATTCAAGAATCCTTTCCTTAACCTTGGTAAGACCGTAATGGTCGTTATCAAGAACGCGTCTTGCGTTTTCAACACTTGTGTTGTCCTTTGAAAAGGTGGTAAAGGGAATTTCAAGACAGGTTTCAAGGTAGGTACGAAGCACTGTAGCTTCAGGTGAGCCGAAGGGCGCTTTATTAAACTTTGAAAGCTCCTTTAAGAGCTTTTCCTCAACAGTCTTTGGAAGCTTCTTTTCCATTATAGCGTTATAAAGCTCGTCGCTCTCGCTCTGACTATCTGTTCCAAGCTCACTCTGGATTACCTTAAGCTGCTCACGGAGAAAATACTCCTTCTGTGATTCCTCAACTTTTGATTTTGTTTTCTGACGAATATCCTTTTCAATTTTTAAAACCCTAGTTTCACGGGTAAGAATCTTTATAAGGCTGCTTGCTCTTTCGTATTTATTGAAATGCTCAAGCAAGAACTGCTTATCGGATGCCTTAACAAGTAAATTTGAAGCGATAAGGTCGCATAGCTCTCCGATATCGTTAACAAAGAGAAGCTTTGTCATAAAATCGTTTGAAGGGTAAGGGAACAGGGAAATAAGGGCTTGTACCTTATCCATAATAACTCTCGTAAGAGCCTCCTCCTTATCGGCAGAGAAGCCGTTTACCTCGAGAGTACAGGACGTAACGGAGCATTCGTAATATCCGCTTACCTGACGCACGCTTTCGGTTTTGGCTCTGCTTAAGCCTTCAACCACAACCTTAGCGTTACCGTCATTTCCTTTTACATTTTGCTTAATCTTGGCAACCACGCCAACGTCAAAGAGGTTAGATTCTATCTTTTCTTCCTCGGATGCGTCAATCTGCGCAACAAGGTAAATGTAAGATCCTGTTTTTTGGGCTGCTTCAACTGCATTTTTTGAAAAGGGACGGGCAAGCTCAAGGCTGAGTGTCATTCCCGGAAATGCGACAATGCCGCGGAGGGCAATAGTAGGTAAAGTAAGCTGTTCGCATTTTTCATTAAATGTAATCATTATGTATCCTTTCTTGGCAGAAATGCGGGGAATTTTGCTTTGTGCATACTGCC
>JAZQLK010000129.1:0-11498 GCA_045542635.1 Eubacteriales bacterium | reverse complement strand
TCCATAAAGGATACGCCCTTACCCTTAACCGTTTTCGCAACGATTGCGGTGGGCTTGCCCTTTACCTCTTTAGCCGCGTCAAAGGCTTTAAGGATTTCTTCAATATTGTGTCCGTCAACGGTAATTACGTTCCAGCCGAATGCCTCAAGCTTGCTTTCGTAGGGCATAGTATTCATAACGTCGGATACTCTGCCGTCGATCTGTAAGCCGTTATTGTCGATAATAAGGCAAAGATTATCAAGCTTATAGTGGGATGCAAACATAGTAGCCTCCCAGATCTGACCCTCCTGGCTCTCGCCGTCGCCGATAAGGGTATAAACACGGTAATCCTTGTTGCTTATTTTAGCTGAAAGCGCCATTCCGCAAGCGGCGGAAAAGCCCTGTCCGAGGGAGCCTGCGGACATATCAACGCCCTTGATCGCCTTCATATCGGGGTGACCCTGCAAAAGCGCGCCTGTATGACGGAAGGACTTAAGCTCCTTCTTGTCAAAATATCCCTTAAGAGCAAGGGCAGCGTAAAGTCCGGGACAGGAATGTCCCTTAGAAAGAATAAAACGATCTCTGTCGGGATCATCGGGGGTAGCGGGGTTAACTCTCAGCTCTGAAAAATAAAGGCAAGCAAGAATATCAGCCGAGGAAAGGGCTCCGCCGGGATGACCGGACTGTCCGTTGAATACTGCTTCAACAGCGCCAAGACGGATGTCTGTGGCAATTTTTTTAAGTTCTATAATTTTATTGTCCATTGATAGCCTCCGGATAATTTTATACTGTATAGGTGAAAATATTTTACCACTAAATATCCCTTTTGTCAAGTTTTATGCGTTATAAAGCGTGCGTAAAATAATGTAAATTTTAATATTGACAAAATAATAGTTTGTATTGTATAATAATTATGGCTCTTTTCGAAAACAGAATATTCTTAAAAGGGAGTAGTTTGCGCTTATGCGTTGGTACGCTCGTCAATACGGCTTTGCCCGGGCTTACCATAAACCTTTGGTTTATTACAAGACTTTTAACAGAAGGTTTCTTTTGTTAGGAGTCTTTTTTATTACGATTAAAAAAGAAAAGAAAGGAAATTTTATGGAAGCTTTATTCAAAAACCTTTTGGAGCTTGACGGCGGTCTTTTCGCCAAGCAGCTGGTAATGTGGGTTATAGGCGGCGTGCTTATTTTCCTCGCTATCAGAAAAAAGATGGAGCCTACCCTTCTTCTTCCTATGGGCTTTGGCGCTATCCTTATGAACCTTCCCAACAACTCAGGTACTGCGGGCGTTTCCGAAATTCTCGAAACACTTTATAACGCAGGTATTTCAACGGAGCTTTTCCCCCTTATTCTCTTTATCGGTATGGGAGCAATGATCGACTTCGGTCCCATTCTCTCAAACCCCAAGCTGATGATATTCGGCGCGGCGGCTCAATTCGGTATATTTATGACCCTTTCTCTTGCTTCTCTTGTGGGCTTCGACTTCAAGGAAGCGGCTTCTATCGCAATTATCGGCGCGGCTGACGGTCCTACCTCCATCGTAGTTGCCACACAGCTTGCTCCTCACCTTCTCGGTCCTATCACGGTTGCGGCGTACTCATATATGGCTCTTGTTCCCGTTGTACAGCCTCCCTTTATAAAGCTCTGCACAACAAAGAAGGAGCGCCGTATCAGAATGCCCTACAATCCCGCAAGCGTATCCAAATTCACAAGAATCGTATTCCCCATCCTCGTTACAATTATTACAGGTATGCTCGCACCCGGCGCAGTTGCCCTTGTCGGCTTCCTTATGTTCGGTAACCTTATCCGTGAATGCGGCGTTCTTGAATCTCTTTCCGAAACAGCCCAGAAGATTCTTGCTAACCTTGTAACTCTCTTCCTCGGTATTACCGTTGCCTTTACAATGAAGGCGGAGGAATTTGTAACCGTTGGTACGGTTATTATCCTCGGTCTCGGTCTTGTAGCGTTTATCTTCGACACAGTAGGCGGTATTATGATCGCTAAGCTTATGAACCTCTTCTTACCCGAGGGCAAGAAGATCAATCCTATGGTAGGCGCTGCGGGTATTTCCGCATTCCCCATGTCTGCAAGAATCGTTAACAAAATCGGTCTTGAAGAGGACAACCAGAACTTCTTGCTTGTACACTCCATCGGCGCAAACGTATCGGGTCAGATAGGCTCCGTAATTGCAGGCGGTCTTATCTTAAACTTCTTCTTATAATGAAAGGCGGTAAATATGGGATTTGAATTTTCTTGGAACTTTAATGCATTTCTTGAATCCTTCAAGTATATGGGCCTCGGAATGCTTGGAATCTTTATTGTAATGGGAATCCTTATAGGATTTATCGTTGCTCTTAACAGAATAAGATTCTTGAAGTAATCTAAATAAATTATAAAATTCCCGACACAGTGTCGGGAATTTTTGTATTTATTATTGTTTGTTAATTACTTTTTTCTTCTTTTCAAAACAGCAAACGCAGTAATTACGCTTGCGTACAGAACAGAGGCAGGAATAAGCGTCCAAAGAATAAGACCCGTATTTACCGTGGTTTTGTAAACAGGCTCGCTTGATATAACGTGGGAAAGGATTACGGATTCCATCTCAAAGGTTACGGGAATATAGCACTCGATTATGGTGTACACGTCGGTTTCAAGAGTGCAGTAATATTCCACGCTTCCCTTTTCCACGGTTTTAACAATAGCGTTTTCCTCGGAAAGTGGAATATTTTCACTACCGTATACGAGTTTTACGGTACAATCGCTCTTTAACGGCCTTTTAAAAACTATTCTTACGTCATTGATCTCCTTATCGGCAGGAACGGGTAAAACAAGATACGCCTGCGGGTCCTCGGGAGTAAAAACGTCTCCGCTTACGTTATAGGAAACGGGATATACCGCCGACGGGGACGCTTTGGCTGAATAATCGTAGCCTATCTCTCTTCCCTCAATCCTGTACATACTGAGAGGCAACACGGTCGCCACACACAAAATCAGACACAGGGTGGGGATTATTATATGTAAATTGTTCTTTATAAAGCTTTTCATACGAGGGTGCTCCTCCCTTCCGTTATGTAATAAGTATACCATTTCTTTATTGATTTGTCAATTGACGGTTTGATTTTCCCTTTAAAATGCGGGCGTTTTTTTAATTTTATATTAAATATATATTTTTAATCTTGATTAAAGGGAAAACCTGTGATACAATGATATAATGAGATAATTATATGGGGAGGAACGTAATATGAAGCTTTCTGCAAAATTTGTGCGCTCACAGCTTGCGCTTTTCAAAAACGTAATTACGGAAACCTCTCTTGAAGCCTCCCGAAAGGGTCAGAATACTCTTGGCAGACTTCTTACCCGTATGGGTAAAAGCAAGACCGAGAGCCAAGATTATGATCTTGACGGTATGAGCGTTTCCCTTATTTCTCCCAAGGATGAGCTTTCCTCGGGTATAATTCTCTATCTCCACGGAGGAGGCTACACCTGTGGCGACCTCGCCTACGCCAAGGGCTTTTCCACGGTTCTTGCCGCCCGTTGCGGAATCAAGGTTTTTGCCGTCTCTTATTCCTTGGCCCCCGAAAAGCCCTTTCCCGCGGCTATAGACGACTGTATTAAGTCATATTTGCATCTTCTTTCCTGTGGGTACTCCCCAAAGGAAATTATACTTTGCGGCGAAAGCGCGGGGGGAGGTCTTTGCTACGCCCTCTGTCTTAAGCTCCGAGAGCTTAAATACGAGCTTCCCTCGGGTATTATTTCCGTTTCCCCCTGGACCGACCTTACGTCCTCGGGTGAAAGCTACGTAAAAAACAGGAAAAAGGACCCGTCTATGACGGCGAGCCGTCTTAAGCGCTTCTCCGATTGCTATGTCTACGGTGAGGACTTAAAGGACGGAGATAAAAAATTCCGTTTGACGGATGCGGATAAGGAAAGAGATACTAAGCTTAAATCCGATCCTCTCGTATCTCCCATATTTGGGGATCTTACAGGTATGCCCCCCTCCATCTGCTTTGTGGGCGGCTCCGAAATAATGCTTGATGACGCTATAGGTATGCATAACCGTCTTACGGAATACGGATGCGACTCCAGAGTATACGTATCCAAAAACAAATGGCACGCCTATCTTCTCTACTGTCTTTCCGAGGATGACGAGGACTTTGACAGAATATCAAGATTTATAAAATCAAAAATACCGGCGAAAAAGCTCCGTTGGATGGGGCTTGACAACGCGGCTAAAATATACCCTGCCGCAAGACGAAGGAACTGGACAAACGTGTTCCGTCTTTCCGCGACTCTTACGGAGGACGTTGACAAGGCGGTTTTACAAAACGCCCTCGACGTAACCATAAGAAGATTTCCCTCCATTGCGGTAAGGCTTAAGACAGGAATGTTCTGGTACTATCTTGAGGAGGTGGCAAAGGCTCCCGACGTAATGGATGAAAAGCCCTATCCCCTCTCCAGAATGGTATTTGACGATATACGTAAATGCGCCCTCCGTGTGCTTGTATACAAAAAGCGTATTGCCGTGGAGTTCTTCCACGCCATTACCGACGGAAACGGCGGACTTGTATTTTTAAAAACCCTGCTTGCGGAATATATCCGCGAAAAATACGGAGAAAGCGTTCCCGTAACGGACGGAATACTAAACGTCCTTGACGAGCCGACGAAGGAGGAGCTGGAGGACAGCTTCCTTAAGTATTCCGGAGATATCAAGGCTACAAGAGCCGATACGACAGCGTTTAAGCTGACGGGAGAAAAGGAAAAGGACGGCTATCTTACCAATACCACCTTTATATTTGACTCCGCCGATATTATAACGAGGTCCAAAGCTATGGGCGTTACCGTTACGTCCTACTTAACGGCGGTAATGATCGACGCTATTATAAGAATACAGAGCCGTCAGGTAAGAAGCCGTAAAAAGCATAAGCCCGTTAAGGTGCTTATTCCCGTAAACCTCCGTAAGATGTTCGGTTCAAGCTCTCTGCGTAATTTCGTTTTGTACGTGACTCCGGGTATTGATCCCCGTCTTGGAGATTACACCCTTGAGGAGATTGCAAAGCTGGTGCAGAATCAGATGGCTATTATGAACACTAAAAAGCAAATGCAGGCAAAGATATCCAAAAACGTAGGCGACGAGAAGGCGCTTATTATCAAGCTTATGCCGCTTTTTATAAAAAATATCGCTATGAAAATGGTGTTTAACGCCGTTGGCGAGAAAAAGTCCTGTCTTGCCCTCTCAAATCTGGGAGTCTGCATTCTGCCACCCGAAATTGAAAAATACGTTTCCAGAATGGGCTTCGTTCTGGGTGTACAGGCGGACGCTCCCTACAATACGGGCTTAATAACCTTTAAGGATAAGATGTATCTTAATTTCATAAGAAATATAAAAGAACCCCTTCTTGAACGGGAATTCCACGCCGTTCTTAAGGAAAACGGAATAAATTCCACAGTGGAAAGCAATACGAGATAAGGAGGATAGAATATGTACTGTGTAAAATGCGGCGCCAAGCTCAGCGAAGGGCAAAAGAAATGTCCTCTTTGCGAAACTAAGGTGTATCACCCCGATTTCATTTCCGACGGCGACGGGCTTTTTCCCAATGACGACGCTCCCCAGACGGAATACAACCGCTTCGGTATACTTTTCGTTATTTCCGTCCTTCATCTTATCGCCTTTTCCATAATTCTTGTATGCGATCTTGCGGTCCACGCAAGCGTGACCTGGTCGGGCTATGCGGTGGGGGCTCTGCTCCTTACCTACGTAGTATGCGTGCTTCCCGCCTGGTTCAGGCATCCCAACCCCGTAATATTCGTTCCCTGCGATTTCGCAGGAGTGCTTGCCCTTCTTTTCTACGTTTCCTACGCTACGGAGGGTAATTGGTTTTTCAAATTCGCCTGTCCCGTTGTAGGCGTAGCCTGCCTTATCGTAACCGCGGTGGTGGCACTTAACAGATATTTAAGACGGGGAATTTTGTACGTTATAGGCGGAGCTATCATAGCAAGCGGTCTTTCCTTCGTCCTGCTTGAATATCTTATAAGAATAACCTTCTTCGATAACGTAAGATTCATATGGTCCTATTATCCCGTAATCGCTCTCTTCCTTATCGGAATGATGCTTATCGTAGTGGCTATCTGCAAGCCTCTGCGCCGTTCCCTTGAAAGGGTGTTCTTTATCTGATATGAGAGTTCTTGCGGTAGTCGGTCCTACGGCGGTGGGCAAAAGCGCTCTTGCCGTAAGGCTTGCAAAAAAATATAACGGTGAAATAATCTCCTGCGACTCTATGCAGATCTACAGAGGAATGGATATTGGCACCGCAAAGATCACCCCCGAGGAAACGGAGGGGGTCCCCCATCATCTTATTGATATTTTAGACCCCAGGGAGCAGTTCTCCTGCGCGGATTACGCCGTCCTTGCAAAAAGGACCGTTGACGATATAATATCGAGAGGTAAGACTCCCATCTTCTGCGGAGGCACGGGTCTTTATCTTGACAGCGTTCTTGAAATCTCCTCCTTCGGTACCACCTACGCGGACGAGGAATACAGACGCTCCCTTGAAATTTACGCAGAGGAAAACGGAGCCGAGGCGCTGCACGCTATGCTGAAGGAGATCGACCCCGAGAGCGCGGAGGCAATCCATTACAATAACGTAAAAAGAGTTATACGCGCCCTTGAAATATATAAATGCGCGGGCAAGCCCAAAAGCGTTATAGATAAGGAAAACAAATCTCTGCCCTCCCCATACGATTCCACCGTATTCTTCTTAAGTTGCGAAAGCAAGGAGCTTCTTTATTCAAGAATAGAAAAGCGAGTTGATATTATGATGGATAAGGGGCTTCTTGACGAGGCTCGCCGTCTTTACGACACGGGAGTTTTCGAAAGCTCCAAGACCGCCTCGGCGGCAATCGGCTACAAGGAGCTTTTACCCTACCTAAAGGGAGAGGCGGACCTTGAAACCTGTATAGATCAGCTTAAGCTGTCCACAAGGCATTATGCGAAAAGGCAGCTTACCTGGTTCAAGAAAAAGAATTACATTACCGTTTACACGGATAAGACCGACGCCTTTTCCGAAGCGGTTAAGATACTCGGAGATACGCTATGACCAAGGAACAGCTTAAGGAAAATTATGAAAGAGTTCTTCGCCGCGTTAAGGAGCTTGATAAAACTGGTAAGGTGCAGCTTCTTATCGCCACCAAGACTCAGAGCGTTAACGATATAAATTATCTTATATCGGAGGGTGTTACTCTTATCGGTGAGAACAGAGTAAGCGAGGTAAGAGAGAAATACGAGGGACTTGATAAAAAGGCTTCCCTTCACCTAATAGGCTCTCTCCAGAGAAACAAGGTAAAATATATCTACGATAAGGTAGATATGATTCATTCCGTCGATTCCCTTAAGTTAGCCGAGGAAATTGACAAAAAATGTGAAAAAATCGGTAAGGTAATGGATATCCTTATTGAGGTAAACAGCGGCAGAGAGGAAGCCAAGGGCGGAATTATGCCTGAGGACGTGTATGATTTTTACGCATCTCTCTCCGTTTATAAATTCATCCGTGTGCGCGGTCTTATGACAATGGCGCCAAGATGCGATTCACGGGAGGAATATTTGAAATATTTCTCTCTTACGAAGGAAATTTTTGATAAAATATTTAAAAACGAAAAGGACGCTATCCTGTCAATGGGTATGAGCGAAAGCTACGAATACGCCATTGAGGCAGGCGCTAATCTTGTCCGTGTGGGAAGCGCGATTTTCGGAGAAAGGAAGTATATATAATGGGACTTTTTAACAGATTCAGAAGGTATGAGCCCGATGATCTCGACGATGAAATTTTAGAAGATGAGGAGACTGTAAAGGACAATGCCAGCATTTCCCTCGGCGGCGGCAATATTGAGCTTAAGCTTGTAAGACCCGTTTCCTTTGAGGACCTTCTTACAGCCGTTGACTATCTTAAGGACGGTAAAACCGTGCTTCTTAATCTTGAAAGCGCGGATAAGACCATCGCGCGCCGTATGGTCGACTTTATAAGCGGCGCGGCTTACGCCCTTGACGCAAATATCAAGCAGGCTACAAAGGATTCCTACTTTATTGCTCCCAAAAGAGTTGACGTAGGAGGAGAAATATTCAAAAAGGGATACGGCGAGGACGTATTCACAGATCTTTAAGGCGTAGAAAATGATCGTTTATTTTCTTTATTTGATTTTTTCAGCCATATCGATCTACGAGCTAATTCTGCTTATACGCGCGGTTATTTCCTGGATACCCTCCTTGCAGGATACCAGAGTATACGAGATCGCATACAGGCTGACGGAGCCTCTGCTCCTGCCTATAAGAAAATTCCTTTACAGATTTGAATTTATGAGAAGATTTCCCATAGATTTTTCTATGATAGTTCTCATTCTGCTTATGGGAGCCTTTTCCCGTCTGCTCCTGTTTATTATGTTCATTTAAGGAGATTTATGGTTACTCTTATTATTCTTATATCAACAATATGCGCTTCCGTAATAATCGACCAGATCACCAAGGCAATAGTGACCTCCAATATGGAGGTTGGGGAAACTATACCCGTTATCGAGGACGTTTTCCACTTTACCTACGTAAGAAACGAGGGAGCCGCATTCGGTATGCTTGCGGAGCACAGATGGGTATTTATGTCCCTTTCCGTTATAGCCATCGCAGCAATCGGTATTTATCTCTTCAAATTCTGTAAGGAAACGCTTTTTACAAAGATAGGTCTTGCCCTTGTTGTGGGCGGCGGTATCGGAAATATGATAGACCGCCTTACACTTAAATACGTTGTGGATATGATAGATTGCAGATTCATTGACTTTTACGTATTCAATTTTGCCGACAGCTGCGTTTGTGTCGGCGCAGGTATGGTAATTCTCGGCTTCCTCCTTTCCATAATAAAGGAACACAAGGAAAAATCCCGGAAGGAAGCGGAAAAGGATATTTCGGATGAAAATATGGGAGGCTGACGTAAAAAAGCGGCTTGACGTGTACGTTTCCGAGGTAAACGCCATAACCCGCTCCCACGCTCAGACTATGATAGACGGCGGTCTTGTACGTGTAAACGGTAAAAGCGAAAGCAAAAATTACAAGCTCCGCTTAAATGACGAAATAGAAATCGACGAGGAGGAAATCGAGCTTTTGAACGCGGAGCCCGAAAACATTCCCCTCGACATAGTATACGAGGATGAGCATATAATAGTCGTAAATAAGCCCTCGGGAATGGTGGTCCATCCCGCCCCGGGTAACCCAAGCGGAACCCTTGTAAACGCCCTTATGTACCATTGTAAGGGAACGCTTTCAGGTATTAACGGAGTGATACGCCCCGGTATAGTTCACAGAATAGATAAGGACACGTCGGGACTGCTTGTGGTAGCAAAAAACGATGACGCGCATCTGTTTTTGTCGTCGCTTCTTAAGGACCACGGCATAAAAAGAGTCTATCACGCCATCGTAACGGGACGCTTTAAAAGCCAATCGGGTACGGTTAACGCCCCCATTGGCAGATGCCCCGCCGACAGAAAGAAAATGGCGGTTATTGCAGGCGGCAGAGATGCAATTACCCATTACGATACGGTATGCGAATATAAATCCTTTACCCACGCCAAAATGGAGCTTGAAACGGGAAGAACTCATCAGATAAGAGTTCATATGAGCTATCTCGGTCACCCCATAATAGGCGATACGGTTTACGGCGGCGGAAAAACACCCTTTGAGAAATCAAACGCTTCTCTTTTAAGCGGTCAGTGTCTGCACGCAAGGGAGCTTTCCTTCCCCCACCCCGTAACAAAGGAAATTATGCATTTTGAAACGGAATTACCCGTTGAATTCAAAAAGCTGCTTGAAAAATTAGAAGCCTTGAGCAACTGACAGGAGGACACGCCTTGACGGATTTTCAGAAAAGACTTATTGAGGTTGCGGACCTTAACGAAGCCACGAAAAATTCAATAAATAAGGAGCAAGCCTCCGTAATAGAGGAATTCTGCGCTCATATGCTAAGGGTCAACGAGGAGCTTAACCTGACGGCTATTAAGGACTCCGAGGGGGTTATTTTAAAGCATATCGTTGATTCCGCCGCCATAGTACCCTTTATACCCGATGGCGCAAAATGCGCGGATATAGGCTGCGGAGGAGGCTTCCCTACCTTTCCGTTATCGTTTTTACGGGGGGACGTGTCGGTTTTAGCCGTTGACAGCGTTACCAAGAAGGTGGAATACGTAAAAAGGACGGCGGAGCTTTTCCACCTTGACAAAATATCTGTTTCCAACCGACGGGCAGAGGAGCTTGGCAAGGACAAATGCTACCGTGAGGTCTTCGATATAGCCTGCGCAAGGGCGGTAGGAAAATTAAATCTTTTATGCGAGCTTTGCTTACCCCTTGTTAAGGTGGGAGGCGCATTTATCGCAATGAAATCAAAGACCACAGGCGAGGAGCTGAGCGAAGCGGAAAACGCCATCTCCCTTCTCGGAGGCAAGTGCGAAAGGGTTATAAATTACACCCTTACAAACGGGCTTGAAAGTCTCGATAGAACTATTGTAATTATAAGAAAACAGACACTTACCCCGTTAAAATATCCGAGAAACAATTCTCAAATATCAAAAAAACCACTATAAGGAGGATAAACGATGGACTATTACTATTTTGCCAATATTGATCTTGCTCAGGAGCTTACATATATTTTCAGGCTCGTTCTTGCGGTGCTTTTAGGCTTTGCCATAGGCTATGAAAGAAAAAGAAGATATAAGGAGGCGGGAATTCGTACCCATACTATAGTTTGTCTTGGCTCCGCCCTTATGATGGTGGTTTCCATATTCGCCTTTGGAGGGCAGGCAGACGCTGCCAGAGTTGCGGCGCAGATAGTATCCGGTGTCGGCTTCCTCGGCGCGGGCATTATCGTTTACCGTAAGCACGAAACAAAGGGTCTTACCACCGCGGCAGGCGTTTGGGCAACTGCAGGTGTCGGTATGGCTTGCGGAGGCGGACTCTACATACTTGCCGTTGCGGCAACGATCCTTATGATCTCCGCGCAGGTGCTTTTCCACACAAAGCTCAAAATCTTCAAGCACAAGCTTAAATTCACCATTGAAATCGTATTCTACCAGACCGACGACGAAAACACTCTTATAAAAAAGGAATTCGGCGTTGACAGACTCAATTCCTTGCTTATCACAAGACAGGGCGACCGCTTGATTTACAGCGCTACCCTTCTCACCGAGCGCGAGCATCGCTCCGCCGAGCTTACCAAGATTATGCAGGACTACCCCTTCATAATCTCCCTCCGCCGTTGCGACGACTGATTGCGTTGTAGCTAGCGTGTTATCGAACACGCAGCGATATAAATCCCTCTTGGGATTTGCGATATTCCCTAACGGGAGCGATATTTGCTACGCAAACGATATGCCCTGCGGGGCGTGAGGGGATTTATATCATATCGCACCGAGCATAGCGAGGTATATCGCAACCGAGCATAACGAGGTTATATCGCATTCGCACAGCGAATATATCACCTAACAGAAAAA
>JAZQLK010000128.1:0-3703 GCA_045542635.1 Eubacteriales bacterium | reverse complement strand
AATAAGAGCAGATATTTACTGTGTAAAGGCTTCGCACAAGGGTATCATTATCGGTAAAAACGGAGAAGCTCTTAAAACCATCGGCTCATATGCAAGGGAGGATCTGGAAAGATTCTTCGGCGTAAAGGTATATCTAAATCTTTGGGTAAAGGTAAAGGAAAAGTGGAGAGATAATATCTCCAACTTGAATAATTTCGGATACAATCAAAAGGAGATCTGATGACAGATTTTAAGGTAAACGGCTTGGTTATCCGTGAAGCAGAGCATGGAGAAAATGATAAGCTTCTTACCATTCTTACCGAAAAATACGGAAAGCTGTACGTTATAGGAAAGGGTGTTAGAAGCTTAAAGAACAGACATATGGCTTGCGCGCAGCTTTTCTCCTACGCATCCTTTAATTTCAGAAAAAGAGGAAGCTTTTACTATATTACAGACAGTGATCTGATAGAAAACTATTACGAAATAAGAAACGATATTACAAAGCTATCACTGTCTGCATATATATGCGACGTCTTATGTGAAATAGGACGCGAGGGGATTGAGGAAAGTGATATTCTAAAATTGGCATTAAATACATTTTATGCAATTGCCAAAGATATTCGACCCTTAGAATTCATAAGAGCGGCATTCCAATTAAGGGTTGCCACAGAATGCGGTTTTATGCCGGATTTGACCGGTTGTATTATGTGTGGCGACGTTACGCCGCCCCTTGCGCACATTGACATTATGAACGGAAACTATGTTTGTGACAAGTGCAGAGGAAGTACATCTTTTACAATTGTCAAAGATAGCTTTTATGAAACGGGAGCCGAAAAGCCCATATCCATAGTTTCGGATGCCGTGCTATCGGCAATGAGATATATATGCGGATGCAGGCAGGAAAGATTCTTGTCCTTCAGCCTTGAGGAATCCGAATATAACGGCTTTTTTCAAGTCTCCGAAAAGTACCTTCTTAACCATCTTGAAAGAGGCTTTTATTCCCTTGATTTTTATAAATCAATGATATAGAGGAGTTATATGCATAATTTCGACAAATCTATTACAATTCTCGAATTTGATAAAATTCTCAATATGCTTGCCTCTGTTGCTTTAACAGAAGGCGCTAAAAAGAGAGCCTTGACATTACGTCCCACAAGCAATATAGATAGTGTGAGAAGAAGACAGGGCTTTACCGCTGATGCAAAGAAAATGGCAGAAATCAAGGGTGCCCCCTCCTTTGGTAATATGCCTGATATTCTTGACTCCGTAGAAAAGGCTGAAAAGAACTATGTTTTATCACCTCGAGAGATACTTGACGTAGCATCCGTGCTTCACACGTCAAGAACCCTTATTGAATACATTAAAACCGATGCCTTACAAAGATGCCCTTTAACTGAATTTTTCGATGCTTTGGTACCGAACAAGCCCCTGGAGGACAGGATTGTAAGAGCAATTATCGGTGAGGATATGATTGCGGATGAGGCAAGCCCCGCTCTTGCGGACATACGCCGCAAAATAAGATACCAGACCAACAGAATACGCGAGGTATTACAGGGATATCTCGTAGGCGAAAGCTCAAAGCATCTTCGCGATTCACTTGTAACGATGCGTAACGGAAGATATGTTCTTCCTGTTAAAAGCGAAAACAGAAACGAAATCAAGGGCTTGATTCACGATACGTCGGGTACAGGCGCAACCTTGTTTATAGAGCCTATGGCGGTCGTTGAGGCAAATAACGAGCTTCGCGCCCTTATGGGACAGGAGCAGACGGAAATAGAGAGAATACTTGCAGAATTTTCATCGGATATTGCGGATTTTGCGCTTCAGCTTAACCGCAACTATATGAACATTACCGAAATATCCTTTTATTTTGCCTGCGCTGAGCTCGCGTATAAGATGAATGCGGTTGCTCCCGTAGTAAGTGAAAAGAGAAACATATGCTTTGAAAGAGCCCGCCATCCCTTACTTAATAAGGAGAAAGTAGTGCCTATCGGTATTCATATAGGCGAATCCTTCAATATGCTTGTTATTACCGGTCCTAACACAGGCGGTAAAACCGTATCCTTAAAAACTCTCGGATTATTTGCTCTTATGGCGCAATCCGGATTACAGCTACCCGCTGACAGAGCGGAGATCTGCGTCTTTGACGGTATATATCCCGATATCGGTGATGAACAGAGTATTGAGCAGTCATTGTCTACTTTTTCATCCCATATGGTATCTATAGTAAAAATACTTAAAAGTGCTACATCGGATTCATTAGTGCTTTTTGATGAGCTTGGAGCAGGTACAGACCCTATTGAGGGCGCGGCTCTTGCCCAATCTATTCTTGAAAGTATTCTTTCAAAGGGATGTCTTTGCGCCGCTACAACACATTACGCCGAGCTTAAAGCTTTTGCATTGAATACGGACGGCGTATCCAACGCAAGCTGTGAATTTGACATTAATACGCTGAAGCCCACGTACAGGCTTATAATCGGTACGCCGGGAAAATCAAACGCTTTTTTGATTTCATCAAAGCTTGGAGTTCCCGATGGAATTGTTGAAAGAGCTGCAGAGCTTACCTCCGATGATTCCAAGAGCTTTGAAGCCGTTATAGGCAAGCTTGAAGAATCAAGAATTGCTCTTGAAAAGGAGAAGGCGGAGGCGTCAAAATTAAGAAAAGAATTTGAAGACTTCAAGCGTTCTGCCGAAAAGGAGCTTAAGGAAAAGCTCAGCCGTGCCGAAAAGGATGCCGAGGATATGGTTAAAAAGGCTCAGCAGATGATATCGGGCGCTAAAGTTAGCGCAGAGTACGTTTTTGAGCGTCTTGATAAGCTCCAGAAGGAGAAGGATTCCAAGGACTTTTCAAAAATGTATTCCGATGCAAAAAAGGATTTGAGAGCAAGACTTAATGAAGCAGATGATATATACAATCCCGTCGAGAATATCGACGACGACTACGTTTTGCCAAGACCTCTTGTGAAGGGAGATAACGTAATACTTCGCAATCTTGGAACCGAGGGTGTTTTGCTTGAAGATCCGGACAAGCAGGGGAACGTAATGGTAAAATCCGGTATTGCAAAAACCAAAACGAATATTTCCAATCTCATTCTTGTGACAGATAAAAAATCGGAAAAGAAAAATTCGAAGCCCATACAGAGAACAAGGGCTGTGGTTTCAAATAATTTTTCACTTTCCATAGACGTAAGAGGTAAGAATACGGAGGAAGCCTGGATAGATATTGATAAATATTTTGACGAGGCTCTTTATGCCGGTATAAAAAGCGTTACCGTAGTCCATGGAAAGGGAACGGGTATGCTTAGTAAGGGACTTTGGGAATTCTTTAGAAAGGATTCCAGAGTAAAGAAATACCGTCACGGGGAATTCGGAGAGGGAGATTTCGGAGTTACCATTGTCGAATTCAAATAAAAGACTTGAAAAAATTTTATATATTTGTTATAATGTAAAGTAAGTAAACATTCGAAAGGAATTTTATTATGGCTGATTTAAAAATGTTGGCAATCGACCTTGGCGCGTCAAGCGGTCGAGGAATTGTAGGCTCCTTTGACGGTAATAAATTTTCAATCAGAGAAAATCACCGTTTCCCCAATGAGCCTGTAAATATTTCAGGTAATTTCTGCTGGGATATTTTAAGAATATTTCACGAAATCAAATCCTCCATATCAAAGTGCATTTTATCCGAGGATAAGGATATAAAGAGCATAGGTATTGATACGTGGGG
>JAZQLK010000127.1:0-3631 GCA_045542635.1 Eubacteriales bacterium | reverse complement strand
AAATATCCGCAACCTTAAATGCGGTGGGGTCGGTCTTATTGCCCGCTCCCATTGATGATATAATTCCGATACCGAGAGCCTCTGCCCTTACGGCAAGGCTTATTTTACCGCTTACCGTATCTATTGCGTCAACTATATAGTCATAGCCCGACAAATCGATATCTCCCTCCGTATTCGGGGTATAAAAGGTGTTAAAGGCAGTAACCTCTATTTCGGGATTTATATCCCTCATACGCTTCTCCATTACGTCAACCTTATACTGTCCCACAGTAGACGTAAGAGCTATAATCTGCCTGTTTATATTGGATACGGAAACAGTATCGTTATCAACTATATCAATACGTCCCACGCCGCTTCTTGCAAGCGCCTCGCAAACGTATCCGCCCACCCCTCCGACACCGAAAACAATAACCCTTTTATTTTTAAGGGCTGCAACGGAATCAGCGCCCAAAAGGAACTCCGTACGCGAAAGCCATTCCATAAAATCACCTCAATTCATTATTATATTACCATACCGAAAGAAAAAAATCAATGATAATGTTATTCCCTTATACATATAAATTTAACTGTGGGAGGTGAGCATTTGAAAAGACTGCAAAAATATCTTTTGAACGGAGCTATCCTTTCCTGCGCCGCCATAGTAATAAGAGCGCTTTCCGTAAGCTTCAACGTATACCTGACGTCAAAAATCGGAGCGGAGGGTATGGGACTCATCACTCTTATAGGAAGTGTTTACGGGCTGTTTATAACACTTGCCATGTCGGGTGTAAATCTTGCCGTAACAAGGCTGGTTTCCGCAGGCTATACGGAGGATAAATTCGGTAAAGCCGACGTAAAATCATACACATCCTCGGGGATAACCGTAAAAAACGGGGTGATATACGCTCTTATCTTTTCCCTTACCGCATCGGTAATCCTATACGTAAGCGCGGAAAATATAGGCGTAAGGGTATTGAAGGACCTCCGTACCGTGTCCTCCTTAAGGCTTCTTTCCCTTACTCTTACTCCCATCGCGGTCACAAGCGCATTAAACGGCTATTTTAACGGAGTTCGGCGTATTTATAAAAACGTAATAACCCAGCTTTGCGAGCAGCTTGTAAAGATGGGTGTATGCGCCGTCCTTCTTATTCTTATATCAGAAAAAACCGTTGAAGCAATATGCTACGCGGTAATCGGAGCGGGGGCGTTAAGCGAATTTATAAGCCTTACCCTTTCAATTATTTTATATCTGTCCGACAGACAAATCCACCGCAAAAAAGAGGATACGGTATTAAAAATCCGTGACATACGGGATGATTTAAGGACTGATACCGACTTTTCCTCGGTATTTTCTCTCGCCTTCCCCATAGGGGTGAGCGGATACGTAAGAGCCGCTCTTTCCACGGTTGAGCATATCGCTATCCCCTGGGGACTTCGCAAAAGCGGAATAGGCGCATCCTCCGCCCTCGCCTCCTACGGTATACTCCACGGAATGGTTTTTCCCCTTCTCTTTTTTCCGTCGGCGGTGCTTGGCTCCTTCTCATCCCTTTTAATTCCCGAGCTTACCTCCTCTCAAGCCAAAGGAAGCCATAGGGGTATACGGCGTATCGTATCCTCCGTAATCTCTCTTTCCCTTCTTTTCTCCCTTGGAGTTTCAGGTATTCTTATTTCCTTTTCATACGAGATTGGCATTTCCCTTTACGGAAGCGCAGAGGCGGGGGAATATATTAAAATCCTTGCCCCCTTGATTCCATTAATGTATCTTGACGGCGCCGTTGACAGTATGCTGAAGGGACTCGGGGAGCAGATATACTCAATGAGGGTAAATATTCTCGACTCTCTTTTAAGCGTTATTCTTATAGTTACTCTTCTTCCCGCCTACGGAATACAGGGATACGTGGCTGTAATTTTCATAACAGAGCTTTTTAACGCATCCCTAAGCATTATCCGTCTTTTAAACGTGACGAAAATAAAAACGCCCCTTCTTGTATGGGTCGTAAAGCCCCTTCTTGCGGCGCTTCTTTCCACCGCCGCAGCAAGGCTCATATTTGATAAATTCCTTCCGATTTTACCCCTTGGCAGACCTCTTATGCTTTGCGAGATCGCCGTTTCTTCCTTATTATATATAATTATAATTCTTCTTTTTGGAAAAATCAGACATAGAAGGATAATGACACCATTTATGCCTGATATTGTTTCTTGATTTACTATTTTACATATGTTACAATATTAGAGTAAATGTTTACAAAACGGAATTTATTATGCATAATTAAGGAAAGGAAGGTTAATGAAAAGGACAGTAGCAATTTTTCTCCTTATTATTATTTGCGCTTCTGTATTTGCGACAAATATTTCCGCATCAAGCAGTTGGGTAAGCGTGTACATAGACGGAGAAAAATACGATGGAATCACACAGGTAAGAAGCAATACGACGTACGTGGGTATAAGAGCCTTCTCCTCTGAAATGGATAAGGATGCAAATATCTCCTACTCCTCATCCACCCGTACCCTGACGGTCAAGACCAATAAGCTGACCCTTATCTGTAAGGACGGAGCAAGCTATATCGAGGCTAACGGACGCTACATCTATACCGACGCGCCCATTTATATGAGTAACGGCAGAATGTACGCCCCCGTAATAGCTCTTGCCAAGGCATTCGGCGCCAAGATAAGCTGGCTTGACTCCATAAGCGGCTTTAAAATCACGAGAGGAACGGGCGGAATCGAGAGTCGCTCCTTCCGTGAGGACGAGGTATTCTGGCTTGCAAGAATTATACAGGCGGAAAGCGGCGGCGAGCCTATGAAGGGTAAGATTGCCGTTGGCAACGTAATTCTTAACAGAGTCCGCTCCAAGGATTACCCCAATACGATTTACGGCGTTATTTTCGACAGACGCTACGGCGTACAATTCTCCCCCGTATCAAACGGCACCATATACAATACGCCAAGCAATGAAAGCATTATAGCGGCAAAGATCTGTCTTGAGGGCTATTCCGTCAGCACAGAAATACTTTACTTTGTAAATCCCAAGGTAGCACCCAACAGCTGGGCATCAAAGAACAGACCTTATTTTGACACCATCGGAAACCACGCGTTTTATGAATAAGCGTGTTATCCTTAACGGAGAACTCGCAGCGATATAAATCCCCCCGGGGATTTGTGATATTACCTTCGGGAGCGATATAAGGTTACGCCTTGCGATATGCCCTGCGGGGCGTGAGGGGATTTATATCATATCGCATTGGAGCGAAGCGACAATATATCGCATAAGCAAAGCGAGTATATCGCGTTTGCTTGCAAACATATCGCCCGACAGAAAAAAGAGATAACATTTCGGATACTAACCGTTTTGTTATCTCTTTCTGCTTGTGTAGGGGTTCCCCGAAGCGAAGCATGAGCTTTGGGGGTTCACGTGTAGGGGTTCCCCGAAGCGAAGCATGAGCTTTGGGGGTTCACGTATTTGGGTTTGGGCTTATGGCTTACTTTAAATTGTAGCCGCGATTACCGCCTTTATAGTGTGCATTCTGTTCTCCGCTTCCTCAAATACGATTGAACGCTCGGACTCGAATACCTCGTCGGTAACCTCCAATGCATCATAGCCGAACTTCTCGCCGATCTCCTTACCAACGCCCGTTTTAAGGTCGTGGAAGGC
>JAZQLK010000126.1:0-4288 GCA_045542635.1 Eubacteriales bacterium | reverse complement strand
CCAAGACGACCGTTCTCCCAAACCTCGTTTATACGTCCGCCAAAGCGAATCGTAAACTTCTTATCTGTTCTGGGAACAAGCCAGCCTTCTCCACCGGAAGTCGGATCGTAGCCATGTCGTTCTGTGAGCCAAGGAGTTGTTCCATGGAGTTGTCTTCCTAAGACCGCTTGGCCTCCGACTTCCAAGACGACCGTTCTCCCAAACCTCGTTTATACGTCCGCCAAAGCGAATCGTAAACTTCTTATCTGTTCTGGGAACAAGCCAGCCTTCTCCACCGGGTAACCATTCATCGGGAAGCTCTATCTGGTTACCGTCAATAATCTTCTGCTTAAAAAGTCCGTACTGATAAAGAATTGAAAATCCGTCTGCGGGGTAATTGAGAGATGTAAGGGAATCCATGAAACATGCAGCTAAACGACCCAAACCTCCGTTTCCAAGACCCGGATTGGGCTCCATTTCATATATTTCTTCAATATCAAATCCAAAATCTTTAAGAATTTCTGCGTATTCATCAGCTATGCCAAGATTACGAAGATTATTCTTTAAGGAACGGCCAAGCAAGAATTCCATACACAAATAGTATACCTTCTTTGCTCTTTCATCTCTTACCTTATGCTTAAAATTTGATCTTTTCTGAGTAAGAATATCTCTTACGGTAAGAATTGTTGCCTTATAGATCTGTTCCTTGTTTGCGTCCTCTGATGTTACGCCAAAATATCTTGAAAGCTTGCTTTCAAGTGCTAATTTCATTGTCTGTTTTGTCAAATTCTGTTTCATTGTTACCTAAAATCTCCTCTAATATGCGCGATCGTGTCGACGAAATATTACATATTTTGCATCGCCTTAACAATCACTGTCCCGCAGAAGATCTGCGGGACAGATGCTTTGTTAATTAATATTCGCTTGACACGTTTTTGTACAGATCCATGTACTTTTCAGCGGAAGCATTCCACGAGAAGTCCACGTCCATAACAGTTTTAACAAGAGCTTTCCATTTCTTCTTGTCAAAATAAAGATCTACAGCGCGCTGTACAGCGTCCTTCATTTCGTGCGCGTTGTAATTTGCGAAGGTAAATCCGTTACCTTCTCCCGTATACTTATTATACGGCTTGATTGTATCGTAAAGTCCGCCTGTTTCGCGAACTACGGGAACTGTTCCGTATCTTGATGAAATCATCTGAGACAAGCCGCACGGCTCACTCTTTGAAGGCATCAGGAATATATCGGAGCCTGCATAAATTCTCTTGGAAAGGTCCTTATTAAATTCAAGGAATACCTTAACCTGTTCGGGATAACGATTCTGAATATCTCTGAAATACTCTTCTATCTCACTTTCACCAGTTCCAAGAAGAACGAACTGAACACCAAGCTCAAGCATTTCGGGAAGAATATACTGAACCAAGTCAAATCCCTTATGAGATGCAAGTCTTGAAACCATAGAAACCACGGGAACATCCGCCTTTTCAGGTAAGCCCGCAAGCTTCTGAAGCTCCTTTTTACAAATTGCTTTGCCCTTCATATCGTCAACGGAATATTTCTTTGCGATAGCCTCGTCGTTTGCGGGGTTATAATAATCAATATCGATACCGTTAACAATTCCCGACAGCTTGGAGCTGTACATATGAAGAACGTGATGTAATCCACTTGAATAAAATTCAGTCTGGATTTCATTAGCGTACCTCTGGCTAACGGTTGATACTCTGTCCGTACAAACTATCGCACCCTTAGTCATATTGATACAACCGTTGTATTCCATTACGCCGCGGTCACCCCAAGTATCAAGTCCGAATACGTCATCAAGAATATCCATACCGTATATTCCCTGATAATCTATATTGTGGATTGTATATATGGTTTTTATTCTCGCGTACTTGGAATTCTGGCTGTATTTTCTCTTGAGATACACAATACTCATAGAGCTTTGCCAGTCGTTACAGTGTAAAATGTCAGGATAAAACTCTATAAGAGGCATAATATCAAGAGCTGCCTTAGCGAAGAAGGAGTAAATTTCTCCATCGTCATAGTTGCCGTATATGGCATCTCTGCCGAAATAGTATTCATTGTCGATGAAGTAGTAAACTACTCCGTCTTTTTCGCAAGAGAATAATCCGCAATACTGATTTCTCCAGGAAAGATGAACAACCGTTTCCCCAACGAAAGTAAGCTTATCTGCAAATTTCTGCTTAATGCTCTTAAACAAAGGCAATACAACCCTCACGTCATTATCGGGGCTATATCTCATAAGAGCTGCGGGCAACGAGCCCAATACGTCACCAAGGCCTCCTGTTGAAATAAAAGGAATAGCCTCTGATCCAACAAAAAGTATTTTCATATCTGCTCCTTAAATCATCTTACCCTTTGCAAGGTAGAACGGCAATGTTTCATCGCCGGAAAGAACCTTATTATCTCTTATAACAACGTTCTTATCTGCAATTACGCAGTTAAGTTGAACGTTCTCGCCTGTGAAGGTATCCTGGAAAAGAATACTGTTTTTAACAACGGAGCCCTTTCCGATCTTAACACCGCGGAAAAGAATACAATTCTCTACCTCACCGTAAATCTGACAACCGTCTGCAATCATAGAATTCTTGATCTTGGATTCGGGGCTGTAATAGGTGGGAGCGGAGTTACGAACCTTTGTAAGAATAGGACGGTTCTTTTCACCGAAGAGCTGCTTTCTAACGTCCTTTTCCTTAATAAGATCCATATTACTCTTATAATAATCCTCGGGTGAGGAGATGCAAGCAAAGTATCCGTCGTATCTGTATACTCTGAAGCTTGATCTGTTGATATTTCTTAAAAGAACGTCCTTATTAAGGCTTGTGTAATCGTGAGCAATAGCGTCAAGAACGATTTCCTGAAGATATTCTCTGCTCATAACCATAATATTAAGGTTGATATCGGAATATCCCTCAAAGGACGTAGGATATACCTTAACGTCAGTTACCTTACCGTTTTCATCGGAATCAATAAGAACGTTGCGCTTTGCCGCAGCCTTATCAAGATATACCTTCTTAACTGCCATTGTAATATCAGCCTTGTTATCAATATGATTCTTTATCATATCGTTAAGGTCAATATTGCATATTACGTCACAGTCGGAAAGAACAACGTAATCGTCGGTAATCTTGCTAATCGAATAATTAACGCTCTTAAGCGCTTCAAGTCTTGTATTATAAAGATCGTTTACGCTGTTTGCAAAGGACGTAATAAAGGGAGGGAGGATTTTAATACCTCCTGATCTTCTTGCAAGATCCCAGTCCTTACCTGCGCCAATGTGGTCCATAAGGGACTGATAATTATAATGTGTTATAACACTAATGTTATTAATACCGGAGTTAACCATATTGGACAAAGCAAAGTCAATAAGTCTGTATCTGCATCCAAAGGGAACAGATGCCAGAGTTCTCTTTCTTGTAAGCTCCGGAATGTTAGCGTCGTGTACGTTTGAAAAAATAATTCCTGCTACTGACATACCATAATCCTCCTTAGTTTGCATTTACGGTAACGCCGTCACCGTAATCATTATTAACCATTGCGCCTGCTTCAATCACAACATTTTCCGCAATTGTGAGATCGCTGCCGACAATGGCGATGCCCTTTGCAGTAGCCTTATCTTCACCAACTGTTGCGCCGGAGGATACTACAGTATTACTGTCAATTATGGAATAAATTACCTTAGCGCCTGCCTTAATAACCGCGCCGCTCATAATAATCGCATCCTTAACGATTGCGCCCTTTTCAACGATAACGCCATTTGAGAGAACGGAATTCTCTACCGTACCTTCAATTTCACAGCCCTCTGTAATCATAGAATTAACAACAACTGCATTCTCGCCCACGAAATGAGGAGGCTCAGCGTAGGTACGGGAGAAGATTCTCCAATTCTTATCGTGAATGTTAAAATTAGGATGCTCGCCGAGAAGATCCATATTCGCTTCCCAAAGGCTATCGATCGTTCCAACGTCCTTCCAGTAGCCAACGAAGGGATAAGCATACATCATCTTACCGTCATTAAGCATATTGGGAATAATATTCTTACCGAAGTCATTGGATGAACCGGGAGTATTCTCATCAGCGATAAGATACTCCTCAAGAACCTTACGGTTGAATATGTAGATACCCATTGAAGCCTTAGTGCTCGTAGGATGCTTAGGCTTTTCCTGGAATTCGGTAATCTTACCTGTTTCGTCAGTAACCATAATACCGAAACGGCTTGCCTCCGATAGGGGAACCTCAAGAACTGCAATAGTACAGTCAGCTCCCGTAGCCTTATGAGCCTGAAGCA
>JAZQLK010000125.1:0-3770 GCA_045542635.1 Eubacteriales bacterium | reverse complement strand
AGATGGGTCCCATTACTCCGCCGGGAGTGTTAAGAACCTCCTCCCTCGTTTTCTTGAAGGTGGACATCTGCTTCTTTATACTTTCCTCACGGGAAACTGCGGGATTTTCATCAAAGTCAAACCACATTCCGTAGTAAAATCTAATTACTCCGTTATCGTTTAAGCAGGCGGGGTCAAATATGGCGTAATCCTGCATAGGAGTGCCGTCCTTGTGACGGACAAAGCCGAGATATTCAAAATCGCCGCAGGGAGTGTCACAAACCGCAACGCCCATAATATAGCTGCAATCGGGATAGGTATTTGCAAGGGAGTAATAAAGATAGTATCTTCCGTCGTTTCCCCGTACGACGTCCGGAGCGTACATATATTTGTACTGAGGATAAAGGGGATCTCGCTCCGCCTTATATATAACTCCCTCATATCTCCAATCCGCAAGGTCGGTAACGGGAGCTGACCACGTAACGTAGTCAAGCATACAGAAGTCCTCTCCGTTTTCCTTATCGTGGGAGCCGTAGATATACACTCTGTCCCCGAAAACGTGGGGCTCGCCGTCGGGAATATATTCATTTAAGGGAAGGTATGGATTGAATGCTTGCTTCATATTATTTCCTCTTTAACTGTTCTTTTGTAAGTCTAAGCACCGCAGGTCTTTCATCGGGAGTGGAATTTGGTGTATGATATACAAAATTCATATTACCGGAAAGATCGTTAAAAATCATACCGTGACCTCCATCCCTACTGAACAAAAGCTCCTCGTCAACAGTCCAATTACCGAGTATGCTTCCGTTATCGGAGCGTGATATCGCCTCGCAATATTCGTTCCCCTCCGTAAAGCTTGACCATATGCATATAAGCTCGTCATCAAGCCTTACCATAAAGGGTCCGTCAGTCACGTAATCTCCGTTACCGCTCCAGCTATGTACCCAGGATGGGGTTGACGCACGCCACATTTCCACAGGCTCGCCAAGTGCGCTTTTCAAATCCGGGGTCAGCTGAAGATAGCATACGGTTCCGTCCTTAATCTGTGTCCATTCGTGGCAAAAAACCATATACGGTATGCCGTTTTCCACGTAAAACGTGCCGTCAAGACATTCCCAATCACGGGGAGTTACCGCCTTGTCGGAATGCTCCTTGAACCTTCCGTCAGGGGTATCGCATACGAAAATAGCCGTACCTCTGTGATATCCCTCACCCGAAAAGGATGCGAAAAGATAGAATTTGCCGTTATAGTAATGAACCTCGGGAGCCCAATACTGGGTATCACCCCAAAAGCCCTCGAAATATGAGAATATTTCCTTGGGCTCGCTCCAATTTTCCATATCCTCGCTTACGTAAACGTCAAAGCCGAGAGTATGAAGAGGCTTTCTCTCCCAGGTATTTTTGGCTCTTGTGCCGTAAAGATAATATTTCCCCTCATAGGTAAGAATAAAGGGATCTCTTACGTTAATATCAGAAAATTTCATACACTTACTCTGCTTTTTTCAAGAAAACCGCCTCGAAGGGTTTAATTTCAATCTTGCCCGAAACCGTCTTTTCCTTAAGAATATCGTAGTATTCGCCGTCAAGGTCAACGTAGCCCTCCTTACCGCCAAGCTCAAGGGCAATAATGCCGTTTTCCTTTCCGCTTCTTTCAATAAGCTCGATATTTTCGGATGCCTCCGCAATGGGAGTCTTGCCGATAAGCTTGATAAGAGCGTCGCCGTCGATTCCGGTACCGAGAATGATTATCTGACCCTTGCCAACCTTACGTCTTGTAATAGCCGCAAGACCGTCAAAGTCCTCTCCGCCCTCGTATACCGCAAGGGCTTCGCTATCAACGGTTTCAAAGGCATCGTAGTTCAAGGAGGTTCTAATCTCCTGACCGTTATCCGTAAATTTGGTCTTTATAAGCTTATCAACCTGGTCATTAAAGGGGATATTGTACTTCGTATATACTCCTCCAAGCTCCTCAAGGAATGAGAAGGGAGCCTCAGTATACTTAGATGCGTAATCCGTCATTATGTCGGAAAGAGGTCCTACAATCCACGTTCCGCCGTTCTTTATCCACTCTGTAATTCTATCCTTGAAGCCAAGCTCCGTAGCGTTTGCCATCAAAGGAGAAAGGATAACGTCATATCCGCAGAAGCAGGAGTCCGTTTCAATTACGTCCACGTTATAATGCTTCAACGGTGCGTGGAAGGTGTCGATAAGGCGCTCTCTGTAGTGAAGGTCAAGTCTGCCTGAAACAAGGGGCGCGTGCTTAAAGCACTTTACTGCGGTTGTGGAATAAATAAGAGCGATTTTCGACTTGATCTCGGAGTTTTCAAGGAAGTCCTTCGCTTTTTCAACGTGCTGAGCCGCTCTCTTTACACCCTGAGAAACACTGTAGGGTCTACCTGACGTGCTGACAATGGAGCCGTGACCAAGCTCGTGACCGTTGGGATGGGCGCGGTAAAGCCAGAAAAGATTCATTTCTCCGCCCTTACAGATGGGGGAAATAGTATTCATATAGCAGCTGTCGATATAGTGGTAATCGTTATCCGCGCAATATCCGCCGTTCCAGCCCACAAGGGTTTCGGTTACCCAGAAGGGACGCGCCTTAACCTTACGGAGAAAGTCGAATACAAACATATTACGGTACATAATATCTATCTTATCGTAATGATTGTACTGTACCACGTCAAGAGTCTTGTTCATATCGCGGTAGCTTAAATAGTTATTTGTCATCATATCCGTACCGATGGGAGCGTCAGAATATTTTCTTATTGCCTCCGCCTGCTCGTTTGCGTAGGAATAGATGAGATTGCATTGGAACGTACCCCAATCCACGAATCTGCTGGGGTTCTCCCACTGATATGTATGGGGGGGCTCGATATCGTCAAAGCTCTCGTAGTCAAGGGACCAACGGTAAGTACCCCAGGATTTGTTGAGATTTTCTATTGTTCCGTACTTTTCCTTAAGGAACTTGCGGAAGCCCTTAACGCAATCGGGACAGTAGCATCCGTCCTCGTATGGGAAAAGCTCGTTATCTATCTGCCAACCGATAATTCCGGGATGACCCGCAAACGCCTTTGCCATCTCCTCGGCAATTTTAGCGTTCAAGCGTCTTGCATCCTTATTGGACTTACAGGTATGAACTCTCGCTCTGTGGATCTGCTTTTCTCTTGAGTTACCTACCGCAACGGTACGAAGAGCGTCGGGATATTTTTTAAAGAACCAACGGGGAGGCGTGCAGGAGGGAGTACACATAATAGTGTAGATGCCGTTTTCATAAAGCTTGTCTGCAACGTATTTAAAAAGGCTGAAATCATACTCGCCCTCCGCCTTTTCCATAGTGCTCCAGGCAAATTCGCCAACGCGCATACAGTTAAGGCCGTATTCCTTCATAACCTTAATATCCTTATCTATCTCCGCCTTGTCCCAAAGCTCCGGATAATAAGCCGCTCCAAAATAAAACATAATAAATTCTCCTTTAAATTAAATTTGTTTTATAACTAAATTTTAGCATACGCAAAAGGCAAAGTCAAGGAAAAAGAGGTATATAATAGCCTTAATTACCTTTTTATATTGACTTTTATGGGGTTTTGGAATAAAATATTTGTAAGAAATAAACCTACGGAGAAAAGCTATGGCAAACGTTATCAAGGGAGTAAAAAACGAAAGACCCTTTTATTATTTTGAAGAAATATCAAAAATCCCCCGCGGATCGCGAAACGAGGACAAAATTACCGAATATATCTGCAATTTTGCAGAATCCTTGGGGCTTGAATATATAAGAGACGAAGTCGGAG
>JAZQLK010000124.1:0-3129 GCA_045542635.1 Eubacteriales bacterium | reverse complement strand
ATCACCTACGTTAAGGATATTTCGTCGGTTTACAGCGAATACAGGACTATATCCGTATGGGCGATTTCCGCATCAAGCGCAGTTTCCGTATGTCTTGCCATTATTCTTTATTTTACCCTTCATAAAATCTATTCGCCTCTTGATAAGCTGAAAAAGGCGACGGAGCAAATGAGCAACGGGGATTTAAGCGCAAGAGCGGACGAGGGAGGAAATGACGAGATATCGTCCCTCGCCAAGGATTTTAACGGTATGGCGGAGAGGGTCAGCGAAAAAATAGAGGAGCTTAAGTCCGTGGCGGATCAGCGACAAAGAATGCTTGACGATCTTGCCCACGAAATGAGAACGCCCCTTACGGTAATTCACGGCTATGCCGAATACGTGGAAAGCGCCAATATTACGAAAAACGAGCAGCTTGACGCCTTGAAATTTATAAAGAACGAGGCAATGAGATTGAAGAGCGTCAGCGAAATCCTTCTTGACAGCGCATTTATCCGAGAGGGCGCGGTTACAAAGGAAAAATCGGAAATAAGAGAGCTTATTTGCAAGACTGCGGAAAGATTCAGATTAAGAGCCAAGGAAAAAAGCGTGGAAATCAGCGTAAAAGAGCCCCTTGACGGCTACGTGCTTTGCGATACTGCGCTTACGGAGCTTGTTTTATCAAATCTTACGGAAAATGCGGTAAACGCTTGCCGTGATAAGGGCAGAGTTGAGCTTGGATGCCTTTCCGACAGCGAGTACGTAACTCTTTACGTAAGGGATAACGGCATAGGTATGAATGAGGATCAGCTTAAGCATATCAAGGAGCCCTTTTACAGGGTTGATAAATCAAGGAGCAGGGAACGGGGCGGTACGGGTCTTGGATTGGCTCTGTGCGATGCCATCGCAAGGTCTCACGGCGCTACTCTGGATTTTGAATCCCTGGAGGGCAAGGGAACGCTTGCTTATATTAAATTTAAAAAATCTTACAACTCTATTACAAATCAATGATTTGTTTATTACATTCTTCCTTTAAAATGGAATTACAGTAATAAGAAAGGAGAAACATGGCTGAAAACAGAAAAACGCTTTTTAAAGCGGTAATATCACTGATTATCTCCATATGCGTTATATCGACTTGCGTTTTGTCCGTATTCGGTTATACCGCCAAGGAAAAAAAGCTTACGGGAGAATATTCCGTTCCGAGAGATTTTTCCGGTGACGACCTTGTTTCGCAGGATAGCCATCAAAGAAAATTCAGTATATATACCCATACGAGAACAGTTGACGGCGAAAGGATTGTGACCTTATATTCAACCGACCAAATAACCGAAATAAATAAGAGAATAGAGTTTGGCGAATGGTTTTACCTTACCGATTCGGAGGTTTTGTATCTTATCAGCGATACCATAAGCCTTTTTGAAAAATACAATAAGGTTTGTCTGGTTGATTTAAGCGGAGCGGTCCACGTATACGATACGGGTATGAAGCTGAAGAAGGATATCTGTGAGGTTATAGGACTAAGGCTTGAGGTGCTTTGCTCCGCGCTTTATAAAACCAATAACGGAAACGGATTCATATACTTTTTTATGAATGAAAGCACGGGGACTGTACATTATCCTTATCTTATGGATACCTACCATACGGTAAAGAGCTTTTATTTTGAGGGTTATAATATAAGCAAGGAATATTATGAGGCTCTGAGGTCCGAGCTGCGAACGTATAAGCACGGAAGTGCGTTTATTATACAGAATAACGGCGTATTTTATATAAATGAGCTGTCCCGCGGGGAGCAGCTGGATATGATGTCCGTATTCTGATGTAGGCTTAACGCATTTGTAAATAAAAACCGAGGGAGATAATTCTGCTTGTGCAGACGGTGAATTTCGCATCCCTCGGTTTTTCTTTTTTAGTCATACTCCGTCTTTTCGGCAAGGAAGGGAGAATAAAAATGAAAAAGATATTCTTAATTGCTCTTGTAATAGCGCTATGCTTTACGGTAACCGCATTGTCATCCTGTAAGGATAATGATGAAACCACTACGAGTCCGAGTCAAGAGACTCCGAATGAGCTTGCTTTTATGCTCAACGACGGGGAAGAGTCCTATAGTGTAATAGGTATAGGCACGTGGGAGGATAAGGAGATTACAGTTCCTTCTTACTATAATTCCCTGCCCGTTACCGCAATAGGCGACGGAGCATTCAAAAACAATACGGAAATAACAAGAATTGTCCTTCCTATAGGAATAACGTCCATAGGAAGCAGCGCCTTTGAGGGCTGTACGGCGATTACCGACGTTACCTTACCCGACGGATGTGTTGTAATAGGTGGTAAGGCGTATTCGGGATGCACGTCCCTGGTTAGCGTTATACTTCCCGACAGTCTTGCGTATATAGGTAACAGAGCCTTTACGGGATGTGTCAGCCTGAGCAGTATTCCGTTAAACGATGGACTTGTATCTATTGGCGACTACGCATTTTCCGGATGTCCGTCCCTTTCGTTTATAAATATTCCCGATAGCGTTACCAAGCTTGGCGCTACGGTATTCAGCGGAAGCAACGGTGTAATAGAGGAGAAGGACGGGCTTCTGTACGTTGATAATTGGGTAGTAGGCTACACCTTTAAGGAAAACGGAGCCGAGGCGGTTATAAGAGAGGGAACTGTGGGTATTGGCGGATCTGCATTTAAGGATTCCACCATAAGAAGCATAACTATTCCAAAAAGCCTTAAATACTCCTGTACCTTCGCCTTTGAGAACAGTAAATGGCTTTCGTTCATATATATAAGCGACCTTAATGCCTGGTGCGAAATTGAATTTGCAGACGCTCTTGCAACTCCCTTGCTGAACGGCAACGGTATGTATATCAATAACGAGCAGGTAGGCGCGGGTATGTCCGTTACGCTTCCCGAGGGATTAACAAGGATAAAGGCTTACACGTTTTACAAGCAGCCTATAAATAAAATTACTGTTCCCGACGGGGTCGTATCCATAGGTAAGGGAGCCTTTGAGGGCTGCTACAATCTTTCAACGGTCAATCTTCCCGAGGGAATCAAGGAAATCGGCGACTCCGCCTTCAAGGGATGTACTGTGCTTTCGACAATAAATCTTCCCACAAGCTTAACGTCCTTGGGAAGAAGTGCCTTTGAAAAATG
>JAZQLK010000123.1:0-2655 GCA_045542635.1 Eubacteriales bacterium | reverse complement strand
CAAGCCCACCGCAATCGTTGCGAAAACGGTTAAGGGTAAGGGCGTATCCTTTATGGAGGATCAGGCGGGATGGCACGGCAAGGCGCCTAACGCCGAGCAGTACGAGCTTGCCGCTAAAGAGCTTAACGAATTTAAAAACGGCTTGAAATGAGGAGATAGATATGGCAGATAAGATTGCAACAAGAGAAGCCTACGGTAATGCCCTTGCGGAGCTTGGCGCATTGAATACGGACGTTGTCGTATTGGACGCAGACCTTGCGGAGGCGACAAAGACCGTAGCCTTCAAGAAAAAATTCCCCGACAGATTCTTTGACTGCGGTATTGCGGAAAATAATATGATGGGCGTTGCGGCAGGTCTTGGCACAACGGGTAAGATTCCCTTTGCTTCCACCTTCGCTATGTTTGCGGCAGGCAGAAGCTTCGACCAGGTAAGAAACTCCATAGGCTACCCCCACTTGAATGTAAAAATCGGCGCTACCCACGCAGGCATCACCGTTGGCGAGGACGGAGCTACCCACCAGTGTAATGTGGATATCGCTCTTATGCGTACTATCCCCGGTATGGTTATTATTAACCCCTCCGACGCCGTTGAAGCAAGATGCGCTGTGGAAGCGGCTATCAAGCACGTTGGTCCCGTTTATATGCGCTTCGGACGTCTTGCGGTATCCGTTATCAATGATAAGCCCGATTACAAATTCGAAATCGGCAAGGGTATTCAGATGGCAGACGGTAATGACGTTACAATAGTTGCTACCGGTATAATGGTAGAGCAGGCTCTTATCGCAAGAGAAATGCTTCTTTCCGAGGGTATTTCCGCGGCGGTTATCAATATTCACACAATCAAGCCCCTTGATAAGGAAATTCTTATCTCCGCGGCTCAGCAGACAGGCGCAATCGTAACCACCGAGGAGCATAGTATAATCGGCGGTCTTGGAAGCGCGGTTTGTGAAACCCTCGCAGGCGTTTGCCCCGTTCCCGTGGTACGCCACGGCGTAGAGGACGTATTCGGCAAATCCGGTCCCGCAAAGGAGCTTCTTGAATACTATAACCTTAACGCAAAGGGTATAGTTGAGAAGGTTAAGGTTGCCCTTTCAATGAAGATTTGATACGTGGCGTCATAATCGGCACAGAACAAAGCAGACGGTTTCACGATAAGTCTTTGTTGACCGACGCGTTTTAAAAATATTAAGGTAGAGATTTTGTCCTTGGCAAAATCTCTTCTTTTTGTGTCTGCTTTTAGACTTGAATTCTTCTCTGCAGTACTAAGTACAGCGACGAGTACGAATTCAAGCCTTCTGCACCCATTCTGCCGCCACTTCCCGATTGTCATAATCGGCACAGAACAAAGCAGACAATAGATAATAAGCACTTGTTCACCAACAAATTCTATAAAGATTTAAGGTAGAGATTTTGTCCTTGGCAAAATCTCTTCTTTTTTACGTTCGATTTATATTCAGTTGAATTGAGCTTTATTTTATGGTAAAATAAAAATAACACCTCACAAAAAGAAAAAGTTTGAAATTTTGGTATACAAAGGGCATAATTTTCTTGACTAAATGTAGTGAAGGCGCAAAAATCTAAAAAGGAGGCAGGCTATGGGATTTCAAAGACGCATTCAAACTAAAAAGCCCCTTGAAGACAATGAAATAATAGAGCTTTTCTGGAGCCGTGACGAATCAGCCATTGACGAAACGGATATAAAATACGGCAAATATCTTTTGGCAATAGCGTATAACGTTTTGAACGATACTCTCGATAGCGAGGAATGTCTAAACGATACCTATTTAAGCGTGTGGAATTCGATTCCTCCTACAAAACCTAACGTTTTACGGGCGTTTCTGACTACCGTTATGCGACGGGTTGCCGTGAATAGATACCACTCGAATTCAAAAAAGAGCGCCGTGCCTTCGGAAATGACTCATTCCCTTTCGGAAATGGAGTATTTCTTAAGCCTTTGCGATGCCGAGTCGGATTTTGATACCCGTCAGCTGGGACAGATTATCAGCGAGTATCTGCGCAGCATCACCTCGAGAAGAAGATACATATTTATGAGCAGATACTACGTATTCAAAACGGTAAAGCAAATTGCCAAGGATTTGGGCTTAAGCGTTTCTATGGTAAACAAGGAGCTTGTAATTATCAAAAACGGCCTTAAGGAAAAGCTGGAAGGTGAGGGATATTCAGTATGAAAGACAAGTATTTCAACGACGCCTTAAGCTGCATTGACAGCGATATTGTTGACGAATTTATAAGAGAAAACGAAAAAATTGAGAAGAAAAAAAGGGTACGTGGAGCATTTTTGCGGTACGGAACGGTGGCGGCTTGCTTTTGCATTATAGTCAGCATAGCCGCAATTTTCGCAAATTTGTACCCTTTGAATCCCCCTCCCGTGATACCAAGTGACAATACGTCCTCGAATGACGTCACAAACGGACCTATACAAGGGGATATCAGCGACGTTACAACTAACGGAAACGGCGGAGGCATAACACTCCCTCCGAATTTAAACGACGACTGGAAGGGACCGGGTAACGTGGGCGGCGCTCCGTCAAAGCCTACGGATATCGAATATTTGCAGCTTATTTATCAGACGGGCGATGATTATTACGGACCCGACGGTGAATTTAACTATAGTAACGTTATCGACACAACGAC
>JAZQLK010000122.1:0-3632 GCA_045542635.1 Eubacteriales bacterium | reverse complement strand
GGTAAGGCATATATTTTCGAAGTATTATAAGATGCTTCAAAATAAAATTAAGGATGAAAGCTCCCGAATAAGATGCAATGCTTACGTATGCATTCCCGCTATCAGCAATATGGACGATGAGGCAAAAATGACACGACATATATTAAGTCGCGAGATATTTAGTAAAATACTGGCACTAAATAATGTGATCTTCGGGCAGCAATACTGCATATACAAGATCGCTTCATATGTGAGTAACATAATCAATAATCCGTCATATAAACTTGGTCCTCTTGGACATATCACACTGTTAGGCGCTCCGGGCGTTGGCAAGACCGTTATTTCCAAATCAGTGCTTGAGATCCTTTTTGACAATGGTGCATGGAAGGTCTTTTTTATGAGCGCATACATCTCTGACGCAGCAAAGTACGTATTGCTCGGATTACCGAGATCCTATAAAGAAGCAACTTATGGAGATTTGCCTCGCTTTTTGTTGGAGCATCTCGGAAGAAACGGTATTCTTTTTGACGAATTTGAAAAAAGCAGCGACGAAGTCATACAAAGCCTCTTGTTTTCAGCCTTGGATCAGGGCATGGTTCATTGTTTTTATACGACTATGGACATCAGTCTTTCTGATACAATTCTCTTTTTCACATCTAATTTAGGCGAGGAAATCTATAATAATTCCAAGGACGAGAGACGAATAAATTTCTCTGACGTCAGCGCGGATGCTATAAGCGCTGCTTTAAGAAAGCGCTTCAGCGCTCCTATCGTATCCAGATTACAGAACGGTCTTGTGGTAGTGGTTAATAAGCTTTCGTACGATACGATCCTTAAAATAATTCAGAATGAAATAAGAAAGCAGATACAGATGTCGAGAAACGATATTTCCATTGAGGCAAACGTAGAGCAGCTTGCTGAAATAATAATTTTTTCTTCGCTTCACGACCCTGACGTTCGCAAGATGAAAAAGCTTGTAGAGGATTTTTTTGCCGAAGTATATTCCGTAGAGCAGCATTATATGCTGGAAAAGGACCCTGACGGCTTTAACAATAAAATAACAATAGACACCTCAGGTTATGACAGAGCAAGGCTCATTGAGGGCAATACAAGAAAAAGCAACGTTGTAATCTACGGAAATGCAGAACAGTTTGAGGATGAAGGAGTTAATTTGATTCCGTATGAAGGCGACAATTTAGACGAATATTGCTTATCCTCCTCTAAAATCGATGCGTTTATTATTGAGGCTACAGAAAATGCAAGGGATATTGTAGAGGCTATAAGCGAGAGAACTGAGCTTCCTGTTTACGTGTATACAACCGACAATAAGCTTACGTCCGTGGATTTTAAATACTTCATTGAAAAGGGTGCGAGTGACTGCTATATCCCCTCGGAAAAAAATATTACAATTGAAGAGTGGAAAGCGTCAATTTATGACGGCATCGTATTTAACAGTATAGTCAGACGTTTTGTAGCCAAAGGTAAGGGTGTAAGATACAGTGAAAAAATCAGCTGTGCGAAAAGAAAAAAGGAATTCAGAATTGAACTCGGCGTATCGGTCTGCGATATATTTGAACGAGAGGCTAACGGCAAAATAGTATCCTACAGTAAGGACGAAAAATTAAAAACCGCATACCACGAGGCAGGCCATTTAATCGTAGGTCGCAGTCTCGGTATCGGAGTCAAGGTCATATCAATCATCGGTAGATCTGACTATGGCGGCTATGTACAATTGGACGATGACGACAGACACATATTTTCAAAAGCAGAGCTTTTGGACAGAATCTCTATGATTTTGGCAGGAATGGGCTGCGTTGAGACGGTATTCAATGAAATTAACACAGGCTCGACAGGCGATCTTAAAAAGGCAACGGAAATCGCCACAGCTATGCTTTCGTACGGAATGGTGGATGGCTTATCCGCCGCAGGCAATAAAAACGTCATATCTGAAGCGGTTGATAAAATTTTGGATGAGCAGCTTGCGAGAGCAAAGGATATAATCAATAAAAATATGAGCGATATAAAAAGGGTTGTATCCAAATTAATAAAGCATAATTCTCTTTCTGAAGAGGAAATTGACGAGCTTTTGGGGGTAGAGAGAAATGACAGGTAATGAAATAAATATAGATTGGTTCAGAATCATAAAGATACTTTTTGTTGCTAAGGGAAAGGATTATCCCGTGATTTACAAGAATGAGGCATATAAATATGCATCGAATGAAAATAATTTTAAATCGGACAAGGATAAGCAGGACATCAATAAAGTATTAAGAAGGTTAACGAATAGTGGTTTTTTGAAAAATGATGGTGATAAATATACGTTTAACGGCAAAAGAGATGAGCTGCGCCTCCTTAACGAGGATTGTTTGATTAAGCAGACTGCCATTGATGTTGACTGTGAAATTGATAAAATCAATGAGGATTTTGATCCTGAGAATATAGAAATTTCAACTAAAAATGAAGACTCCGATGAATATAACCCCTATGACGATGACGAAGAGGATGAAGAAGAGGATGACGAAGAAGAGGATGAAGAAGAGGATGAAGATAATAAAGACGAAAATACTTTTAAATTAACGTGGGATAGTTTAGAAAATCTTACTGTAAATTACGGCCCGTATGAATTTGATGAAATAAAGTATGGCAGAACGTCTCCAATGGATAATATTCTTCTTTGCAACTATAACAAGGCAGAAGCGATAAAAATGGCAAAGGAAGAAGGAGAAAAAGATTCCATTTATATAAATGTAGCCGACAGGTTAGAACGAATGAGTAATGACAAATTTGAATTTGCACGGAAATCAATAATATTGGAGCACAGAGCTATGGAGCTGATCGAAAGTATAGCGTTACTCAGCTCAAGCTTCACAAGAAACGATGCGTTAAACGTGGCAAAAGCAAAGTTGAATATGTGTAGGCTTATGAATGCGGACTCAGAAATAATAGATATTTGTGAAAGAGTTGCGGAAGAATTTCAAAAGGCCGATGACTCAGACTATGAAGATTTAAAAGATAATATTTTCAAAGGGAAATAATTATGAGCTTTAGATACCAGCATAAAAAGGGGAGCAAATTTGGAGGAGGTATTATTATAACGGATCGGGCTTTAGGGTTGAAACTGCAGAAGAAAGAAAGGCTTGAGAAAAAAAGGAAAAAAGCTTATAAGGAAAGAAGAACAAAAACGCGACGTTCTCCTTGATGACACTTAGACGTGTGCTTGTCTTGGAAATTGCCCCGTATTTTTTGGGAAGGCTCCTGCGGAGCTATTTTCGTCTAGCCTCACGTGAGCTAGCTCCCATCGGCTTTAGCCGAAAAGGCGAACCCAATTTGTGCAAAGCAAGACGCACGCGTCTTGAGGTGACCCGTACGGGAAGATGTCTCGCCCTTTAATGTTTCGACGCGAAACGGCGAGCCAAGAACCACGAACCCAATTCAAAATGCCGAGCATTTTGAATATGGGTCGATGGACGGACGGGCACAAAAAAAGAAAAACAGGTACTTGATGTACCTGTTTCCTTTTTTGGTGAGCCACTATATTAGAGTGTCGAACTATTTAATAAACATAAGGCTTGATGAAAATCAAGTTCTATTTTTACCCTATAATATCTTATTAAGTACGTGCACAAGCTTTTTATGGATGAAATCATATGTCC
>JAZQLK010000121.1:0-4690 GCA_045542635.1 Eubacteriales bacterium | reverse complement strand
CCTGATGAACGGGGGAGAGTCTGAAGGCGTTAGTACCGATTTCTATAAGCTCTGCCTCATTATTAGCAAATCCGCCGCCTGTTCCGCCGAGAGTGAAGGCAGGGCGGAGAACTACGGGGTAGCCGATACGCTCTGCCGCAGCCTTAGCCTCCTCAAGATCATAGGTGATCTCGGAGGGGATTACGGGCTCGCCAATGGACTGGCAAAGCTCCTTAAACATTTCACGGTCCTCGGCGCGCTCAATGGATTCGCTGGAGGTTCCGAGAAGCTCAACGCGACATTCCTTAAGAACGCCCTTCTTTTCAAGCTGCATAGCAAGGTTAAGACCCGTCTGACCGCCAATACCGGGAAGGATAGCGTCGGGACGCTCGTATCTTAAAATCTTAGCGATGTATTCAAGCGTGAGAGGCTCCATATATACCTTATCCGCAATTGCGGTATCAGTCATAATGGTAGCGGGGTTGGAGTTTACGAGAATAACCTCGTAGCCCTCCTCCTTAAGGGCAAGACAAGCCTGTGTGCCTGCATAGTCAAATTCAGCTGCCTGACCGATTACGATAGGTCCTGAGCCGATGATCATAATTCTTTTAATATCTGTTCTCTTTGCCATTTTAGTCCTCTCCTTGATTATATATCTTTCTTTAATTTTTCACTTAAATAAGCCCATTTGCCGTTTATAGCGGTTCCCAAGCATCTTCCGTATACTCGGTCGCCTGCGAAGGGTGAGCTTCTGCCCATGGTAGCGAAGCTCTCGGGGTCAATTATATATTCCTCGTTAAGGTCGTATACCGTAAATGCATCTATGGGGATACCGAATCTTTCCGAAGGATTTATACTCATAAGCTCCACAAGTCTGTCAAGGGTTATAATACCCTTTTTAACAAAGCTTGTATACATTACGGGGAATGCGGTTTCAAGTCCCACGATTCCGTTTAAGCTCCTTGCAAAGCCCCGTCCCTTTTCCTCCGCGGAGTGGGGGGCGTGGTCCGTGGCTATCATATCAATGGCTCCGTCGCATATACCCTCGATAAGAGCATCTCTGTCCCAAGCGTCGCGAAGGGGGGGATTCATCTTAAAGCGTCCGCTGTCCTCCTTGTCGGCATCGGTCAGGGTAAGATAGTGAGGCGCAGTCTCGCAGGTAATATTAACTCCGCTTTTCTTAGCCTCTCTTATAAGCTCAACGCTCTCCTTGGTGGAGATGTGGCAAACGTGGTACTTGCATCCGATATCGGAAACAAGCTTGATATCTCTTTCTATCTGCTTCCATTCCGCCTCCTTGGAATCCTTTATACAGGAGCCGTCCTCGCAGTGAGCGGAGATTATTTTATCAAGAGCCTTGGCTCTTATCATAGCCTCCCGCATAATGGCGGTATTGTCAACTCCCCGTCCGTCATCGGAGAAGCCGCACACGAAGGGTGCAATTGCCTCCATATCGGAAAGCTCTGAGCCGCCCTGTCCCTTAGTTATTGCTCCGAAGGGCAAGGTTTTGATAACCGAATCTCTTTTGATTATTTCAAGCTGAGCGTTAACGCTGTCGGGGCAGTCGGGTACGGGATTTAAGTTCGGCATTGTGCAAGCCGCAAAATATCCGCCCTTAGCCGCCGCCCGGGAGCCTGTGGCAACGCGCTCTTTATAAGAAAAACCCGGCTCACGAAAATGCACATGCACATCAATGAACGCGGGTAATATATCATAGGATGAAATATCAATAGAAGAACCGGACACAGAGGGTATCTCCAATGCGGACAACTTACCCTTAGTGCTTTCTTTATCAAATACATTAGCCTTGGAAAAATCAATTTTCATTTCATATCCTCCCTTATGTATTTTGTCGTCTTAACTATTCAAGTTATTATATCAAATTTTCGGGTTTTTGTCAAGGCTATTTAATATTATCATATATAAATTTTATTCTTGTATTTCTTATCATTATTGTTTATTTTACACAATACAATAAAAAGAGAGGTGATTTTATGAAGAGAATTTTTCTTGCGGCTTTATGCTTATTTGCCGCTTTCTTAATTTCCTGCGGAGAAAGAAGCTATGAGATTCTGCCCTTTGAGGGTAAAAGCGTTACTGCAAGCTGTCTTGTAAACGATAAATTTTCCGTTGTTATAGACAAGAGGAATGAGCGTCTTTCCCTTTCGGTTCTTTCTCCTGCGGAAATTTCCGGGCTTGAATTTCTGTTTTCAAGGGATGGGGATTTTATAATTTCCGAGAATATAAAAATACCCGTACAAAGAAGCGAGCTTTCGGGAATTTACGCTCTTTCCTCCTTATTTAATATAGAGGAGGAGACTATGATATCCGCCGTATCAAGGGACGGATGCGGAAATATTACCTTTAAAAATCAAATCGGAGAATATCTACTCATTTTTGATAAGGACGGTTACGTAACAGATGCGAAAATTACGGGAGAGGAATTTTGCTACGACGTTAAGATTCTTTCTATAAAAACGGAATAACCATTCCGCGTACCCCGCCACTGTTAAGCGGTTTTATTTAGTGAAACAAAAATTGCGGCGTAGTGAAGGCTCACTACGCCGCTCTTTTATTTATTTGATTTTTGTAACCACCTTAATAGCCTTACCGCCTGTAAGAACTATCATCTTGATAGCGGTTTCGGAGAATACCTGAGCTTTAACCGTAAGGGGCTTATCAATTTTGCCGCTTGCAAGAACCTTTACGCTCTTTGCTTTGGGGTCGATAAGCTTCTTTGCCTTAAGGGATGCAAGGTCAACTGTTTCTCCTGCCTCATAATTGTCGCTGATAACACCTACGTTTATAATAGCCTTCTTTGTGTCGTTTCTGGAAACGTACTCAACGTCAGCTTCAACGGTCTTGTCAACTGTTTCATCCTTAACCATTGCGTCAGCCTCATCTGCACTTACGCTCTCAACAACGTGAATTTCCTCGGGCTCTTCTTCAACTATGGGAGCTTCTTCAACTACGGGTGCTTCTTCAACTGCAGGAGCTTCTTCTACTGCTTCCTCAACTACAGGTGCTTCTTCAACTACGGGAGCTTCCTCAACTACAGGAGCTTCCTCAACTACAGGTGCTTCCTCAACTACGGGTGCTTCCTCAACAACAGGTGCTTCCTCAACAACGGGAGCTTCCTCAACAACGGGAGCTTCCTCAACTACAGGTGCTTCCTCAACTACAGGTGCTTCCTCAACTACGGGAGCTTCTTCAACTACGGGAGTTTCCTCAACTACAGGTGCTTCTTCAGCAACAGGAGCTTCCTCAACTACGGGTGCTTCCTCAACTACGGGAGCTTCTTCAACTGCAGGAGCTTCTTCAACTGCAGGTGTTTCCTCAACTACGGGTGTTTCCTCAACAACAGGTGCTTCCTCAACTACGGGAGCCTCGATGATGGGTGCTACTACGTCAATTTCTTCGTCGTTAGCCTTCTTCTTTGAGGACTTAACCGTTACGCTGCTATCGGATACGAGAACCTTAACAAGCTTCTGCTGTACAAGCTCCTCCGTTTCTGTGTAGGGGTACTTCTTAACGTAATCAACAAACTTGGGCTTTTCGCTCTTAGCTATTTCAAATTTTGCCATTGTATCGTCAACAAGCTGCTTAGCTTTACGGAGACCAAGTCCGCTCTTGATCTTGAAGAGCATAGGAACGTCCTCGAAGATCTTAGCATCGATTGCCTCGTGGTGATATTTGGAAACCTCGTAATCATCGGGGTTAAGAGCAAGGTAAATGCAGATAGTCTTACCGCGAACCTTGATCTTGAAGAGCTGATCTCTTCCTCTGTTATAGCTATCGAACTTCCAGCTGAGTCTGGACTTAACACCCTCGTAGGAGAGAATATGGTTCTTAAGATCGCTATAGTATTCCTTGATCATCTCATCACCCTGGATGATATTGGAAATAAAGCTACGGCTATACTTGATATCGATGTGATTACCCTCGTTATCAAAATAAGTGGGAACAACTGTGGGAGCAACAGGCTCTGCCGGTACGGGCTCGGGCTCAACCTCGGGCGTCTTTTCCTCTACAACAGGAGCTTCCTCTACTGCTTCTTCAACAACAGGAGCTTCCTCTACTGTTTCCTCAACAACAGGTGCTTCCTCTACTGCTTCCTCAACTACAGGAGCTTCCTCTACTGCTTCCTCAGCAACAGGAGCTTCCTCTGCTGCTTCCTCAACAACAGGTGCTTCTTCTACTGCTTCTTCAACTATAGGAGCCTCTTCTACTGTTTCCTCAACAACAGGAGCTTCCTCTACTGCTTCCTCAACTACGGGAGCTTCTTCTACTGCTTTCTCAACTACAGGAGCCTCTTCTACTGCTTCCTCAGCAACAGGTGCTTCCTCTTCCTTTATAACGAATCTTTCGATACCTGCGGGAGTAAGAGTAAAGGAAACAAGAGAGCCCTCGTAATCCTTTTCAATTGCAAGCTCACCCTTTTCCTCAAATGCCCAGCCCTCAAAGCCGTCAACACCGTCAAAGATCTTGGGAACGTTTGCGCATACGGGCATAAGGTTTGTTGTAATACCGTTGCCTTCAAGGTCAACGTATGTAAATTCAAGATAAATATTTGCATCGTCAACGGAGAAGGAATCGCGCTCGTTTACGTTTTCCTCTTCCTTTTCAATAACGCCTGTATCCTTGCTGAATACGGGATAAAGTGTTACGGATACGGTAGCGCCGTCATAGTGCTTGGGAACTACAAGCTCTC
>JAZQLK010000120.1:0-6854 GCA_045542635.1 Eubacteriales bacterium | reverse complement strand
TTTATACTGCTCTATCGCAGATCCCCCTCCCGGAGGGATCCTTTGTTACTTATATTCTAAATTTATTTGTCGATATGCCTCCTTTCCTTGTGCGAAGCACATATGGAGTCCAAAAGGACATATGGAGGGCGAGGCGCATATCCATCGCCGAAGGCGAATATCGACGCGTTGTGTCTTTAAGCCGCAACGCTAAAACACCAGCTGTACAAGAAGCATATAGACAACGGTTCCCGTTGATATGGAAAGGAGCATCTTCCTTTTCCAAAGATGGATAACGATTACAACGGCGATAGCAATAAGCTCGGGAATACCGTGGCTGAATTCGAGGACGGAAACACCCTTTAAGCAGTACACGATAAGCATACCGAAGATGGCGGCGGGCAACACCCTTCCTATATATTTGATAAAGGAGGGAAGCTCCCTCTTGCCCGAAAAAACAAGGAAGGGCAAAAACCTGGTAAGCATAGTGGCAAGGGAGCAGAGCCCTATGGTTAAGATCTGCTGTGTAAGAGTCACTCCTCATCACCTCCCAGTACAGGCTTTTTAAGAAGGGTAAGAAGACAGATTATGCAAATCATAGCGGGGATAAGGAATGAATCCTTACCGAAGATCACAAGGCACAGAGCCGAGGTTAAAACGCCGATAAGGGAGGATACGTGGCGTTTTTCCTTAAGCCAATTTTCAAGGAAAATAACCACAAACATAGCCGTCATAACGAATTCTATGCCCTCTGTGTTAAAGGTAACAAGACTGCCTATAAGAGCGCCGAGAGTAGCGCCTGTGATCCAATAGGAATGGTTCATCAGAGTTACGGCGAAATAATACTTCTTTTCATCCACTCCCTCAGGAATTTTTGCGGAGCAGTTTATAGAAAAGCTTTCGTCGCACATACCGAATATAAGATAGGGCTTAAGAGCCTTTGACCCTTTATATTTATCAAGCATGGCAACGCCGTAAAAAAGGTGGCGAGCCTGTATAACAAGAGCCATAAGAAAGGTGGTAAGGGGCGCAAAGGGGGATAGGAGCATGCTTACGGTAACGAACTCTAAGGATCCGCCGAAGATAACAACGCTCATAATTATGGGAAAAAGAGCGGAGAAGCCCTGGGTCCTCATATAAAAGCCGTAGGACATTCCAAGGAAAAGGAAGCCGGCAAGAATGGGAAGAGTGGCGGGAAACGCCGATTTAAAGGCGCCTTTCCATCCGCCCTTTGAATTGTTGTTTGTCATAATAGTATCCTTGATTTATAGAATGAATTTATTTTATCACAAGCAGTAAATAAATTCAATACGTTATTTAAATTCAATTAAAGTAACTGACGCTTATACAATAAAATCGGCGTGACACCTCTTTTGTGTGTCACGCCGATTGATTATCGGTCCCTTTCGTCCGTCGTTTCTTCGATTTGGCCGAGGATCTACAATCCATTATGAGCCAATCCCTCAGTCACCTTCGGTGCCAGCTCCCTTCCTCGAAAGGAGCCTTTGGGGAATTCTGAATTCTGAATTCAATTCTGCATTCTGCACTCTGCGACGCGAAGCTAGTCCCTTTTGGGGCACTCTACGAGTGAAGAGTGATGGTCAATTTTCCTCCGAGGTCGGAAAATTTTCATTTTATTTTGAATTCTGCGACACGAAGCCGCACTCTGTATTCAATTCTGCATTCTGCATTCTGCACTCTGCATTCAACTCTGCACTCTGCATTCTGCATTTATAAATTGGAATTGTTTATGATTCATTTCTTTTCATACCAATCCCTCAGTCACCTTCGGTGCCAGCTCCCTTCCTCGAAAGGAGCCTTTGGGGAATTCTGCATTCTGAATTCTGCATTCTGCATTCTGCATTCTGCATTTAATTATCCGGTCGGGGACGGTTCATTCTGCGAGTGAAAAGTGAAGAGTAAGAGTGAAGAGTGAAGGTCAATTCTGCATTCTGTACTCTGCATTCAATTCTGCATTCTGCACTCTTCCTGTTGTCGTTACCGCTTCGTTCTTCCCTCGGTCAAGCCTCGGTTGAATTCACCGACGACTGCCACACCTTACCCCTCCCTTTTTCATCCGCAGGATGCGGTCGGGGACGGTTCATTCTGCATTTAATTAACTCTCTTCCTCCAAGCGGCGGGAGTAAAGAGAACAAGCATAGGAAGTATCTCAAGTCTTCCAAAGAGCATATCGAAGGACAGAACTATCTTTGAAAGCATAGAGTATCCGCCGTAGTTGCCCATAGGTCCGACAGCTCCAAGACCCGGTCCTATGTTATTGAAGCAGGAGATTACCGCCGTTGAATTTGTTGTAAAGTCAAAATTATCCCAAGAAATAAGCAGACAGGACGCTATCATAATTACCATATACATCATAAAATACGTAACGGTATTTTTCGATATGGATTTATCAAGAGGCTTGCCCTCCAGCTTAACGACCGTAACCGCGCGGGGATGAAGAAGCTTCTTTATCTCACTTCTGAAGTTTTTAAGAATGATAAGAAGTCGGCTTACCTTAAAACCTCCTCCCGTAGAGCCAGCGCAGGCGCCAATAAGCATTAAAAGCACAAGTACGCTCTTTGAAGCCTCGGGGAAGGTGATATTAAAGTCCGTTGTGGCAAAGCCCGTGGTGGTAATTATGGAAGCCACCTGGAAGAATGCGTATCTGAAGGACTGACCCTTGAAGGTATCCATAATATTAAGAGAGATAATAAGGGTTGATGCTCCCACTATGCCGAGATACCAGCGAAGCTCCTCGCTCTTCAACGCATCCTTGATATTACCCAAAAGAATAAGATAGAAGATGTTGAAATTTATGCCAAAAAGGAGCATAAATACGGCAATGACCATTTCAATATAGGCGCTGTTATAAAATGACACGCCTGCATTTTTTACACCGAAGCCTCCCGTACCCGCCGTGCCGAAGGCGTGACAAAGAGCATCAAAAACAGGCATCCCACCAAAGAGAAGAAATATAATGCATACGAAGGTTAAAACAATGTAAATTCCGTAAAGCATTCTTGCCGTATCCTTCATCTTGGGAACAAGCTTTCCAACCACAGGTCCGGGGGATTCTGCCTTCATAAGATAGAGAGAGCGCTCCTCGGAAAGGGGAAGGATAGCCATTACGAATACAAGCACTCCCATTCCTCCTACCCAATGGGTAAAGCTGCGCCAGAAGAGTATACAGTGCGGCAGAGCCTCCACATCGGACAAAATGGACGCCCCTGTGGTTGTAAATCCCGAAACCACCTCGAAAAAGCAGTCCGCGTAGGAGTTGAAGCAGCCGCTGAAGTAAAAGGGCAGAGCGCCGAAAAGGGACATAACCACCCACGCCGCAGCCACAACAAAGAAGCCGTCACGCGCGTATATTTCTTTGTTGCGCGGCCTTTTATAGCTGATAAGAAATCCTATAAGTGCAAGGGCTGCTATGGGAATTGCGAAGGAGAGTGTCGCTCTTTCCCCATAAATCAGACCCACTATAACGGAGGGAAGCATAAGAGCCGCCTCCACCATAAGTATCCTGCCGAGGATAAAAAATACCATTCGTCTGTTCATATTTTAGTCCTCTGTAATATCGCTGAGCTTTGTCAGCATATGGCTTGAGGTCATAACGAGAACGGAGTCACCGGGAAGTATCATATCGTTACCTCCGGGGATTATGGCGTCTCTTCCTCGGATGATTCCCGCAATAAGAAGATTCTTTTTAAGAGTAAGCTCCCGAAGGGTCTTTCCCGTAAGACCTTCTATTTCCTCCTCGCAAATAAACTCGGTGATCTCGGCTCTGCCGTCAAGTATCTTTACAAGGGTGGCTATATTTTCACTGTCCTCGCCTGCGGCAACGGCGCGGATATAACGCAAAATTCCGTTAACGGTAACGAGATTTGGCGACACGGAGCTTTCAATTCCAAGCTCTCTTGTGATGGAGGTCATATGCTCGGTATCGGTTTTTGCAATAACCTTTTTAACTCCCGAGCGTTTTGCAAAAAGGGCGCTCAAAAGATTTACCTCGTCGGTATCTCCGAGAGCAACGAAGGCGTCGGCGCTCTTTATGCCCTCCTCGTAAAGGAGAGCTTCATCCGTTGCCTCGCCGTGTAAAACCACGGCAGAGGGGATAAGAGCGGCAATTTCCTCAGCCGCGTGTCTGTCCTTTTCTATGATCTTAACGGATATATTCTTTTTGTAAAGAGCCTCGCAAAGGTGATACGTTATTCTTCCTCCGCCGTAAATCATAAGCTCCTTAACGGGGTCAACGTACAGCTTGGCGCGGCGGAACGCCTTTTCAATTTCCTTGGGGCCGCCTGTGATATAAAGCTCATCCCCCTCGGATATCACAAAATCACCGCTGGGAATAATAAGATCTCCGTCACGGTCAACGGCGCACACAAGTACCTTGATATCAAGGGACGGGGACAAATCCTTAAGTCGCATATTACAAAGGGGAGTGTTACCGGGTATCTTGCAGGAAACAAGCTCCATTCTTCCCTTGGCAAATACCTCCACACGGGATGCGGAGGGGAATCTTACGGTTCTCGCAATTTCCTCAGCCGCCGCCTTCTCGGGATTTATGGTCATTGTAAGTCCCAGATCCTTTTTAAGCTCGTAGAGCTGAGACGCGTAATCCGTATTTCTTACTCTTGCAACGGTATGCTTAGCGCCAAGCTTGTGAGCGCAAAGACAAGAAAGCATATTAAGCTCATCGGAATAGGTAACGGCTATAAGAAGGTCGCAATCCTCTATTCCCGCGGAGTGAAGCACGGAATAGGAGGCTCCATTGCCCACGAAGCATATAACGTCGTTAGTATTGGCAATTCCCTCAAGAACCCTTTCGTCAGGGTCTATTACGGTTATCTGATGATTTTCCGCAACCAGGGATTTTGCAAGGCTGCTTCCAACCTGACCTCCGCCTATAATAATAATCTTCATATTTTCTCCTTAAGTCGTGGCAGCAGTAAGCTACTGTCAATATTTATTCATTTTAATTATATTGCTTTTCTTCTTTTTTTTCAAGACCTAATTTTCTTTTATATTATTTTTTTGAATTTTTTAATAAAAATGTTTGCCCCCTCCCTTGACTTTGACGGCGGTTTATATTATAATAATATTTGTATAAGTATATATATTTGAAGTAATTCTATAATTTCAGCTTATTATAGTATTTTAGCTTTGACGAAAGGATACAACATGACAGATCTTGATACAATATGGGGCTATATTTTAGAGGCTCTTAAATCAAATCACAACCCCACGGTTATAAATCTGTGGTTCTCCGATCTTAAAATGATATCTCTTACTCCCTACGAGGTTGTTTTCACCACCTCCACCAATATCAAAAGAGATATTATTGCCAAGCAGTTTTCCGAGGAGATGGGGGGCGTTCTTTACTCCATTGTGGGCTTCAAGCCGGAGATAATCATCCATTCGAGGGAGAATGGAGAGGCGGACCTCTCCCGTGAAAGCATTGAGAGGTTCAAAAAGGCGGAAAAGGGAGAGGAAACCGACGGAGTCAAGGTAAACGTACCCGACAATTTCAAGCTTGAATATACCTTCGACAATTTCGTCGTAGGCTCCTCAAACAAGCTTGCCCACGCCGTTGCCCTTGCCGTTGCGGACAAGGATTTCGACACTGTCGATACAAGCAACCTTTACAATCCTCTGTTTATCTACGGTCCCTCCGGCGTCGGTAAAACTCATTTGCTTTACGCTATAACAAACAGGATATCAAAGAGATTTCCCTCTAAGAAGATCATCTACGTTAAGGGTGAGGAGTTCACCAATCAGATGATCGACGCCATTAACAGATCCACCACGGACAAGACCGCTACGGTAAAATTCCGCGACAAGTACAGACGGGCAGACGTGCTTCTTATAGACGACATTCAGTTTGTTGCGGGAAGAAAGACCACCCAGGAGGAGCTTTTCAATACCTTTAATAATATCTACGAGGATTGCAAGCAGATAATTCTTACGTCGGACCGTCCTCCAAATGAAATAAAGACCCTTGACGAAAGACTCCAGACAAGATTTATGTCGGGAATGACGGCGGACGTTTCCTTGCCCGACTTTGACCTCCGCGTTGCTATTCTTAAGCAGAAGGCAAAGCAGAGCAATCTTCTTTTAAGCTCGGAGATACTTAATTTCCTTGCCGAAAACGTAACCTCCTCCATCCGTCAGCTTGAGGGAGTTATAAAGAAGCTGGGAGCTATATCCCTTCTTGAAGGAAGCACCCTTGATATAGAGAGAGTAAAGATAGCTGTCAAGGACTTTATAAGCACCAAGGAAAACGACGGTAAGAGAATGGATGAAATAATTCTTGCCGTATCAAAGAAATACGATATTTCAAGGGACGATATATTGTCCTCCAAGAGAAATAAGGAAATTGCAATGGCCCGTCACATCTGCGTATACATAGCGAGAACCATGACCACCCTATCCCAATCCCAGATAGGTAAGGCTCTTAACCGCGACAGAACCACGGTAATATCCTCCGAGGGAGTTATCAAGGAGGAGATAGAGCGCAATTCCGACTTTGCAATGGAGGTAAGAGAGCTTATCCGCTCCATCAGCTCGGGAATTTGACCTGTGGAAATCTGTGGATAATTATCAATCGGTTGAAAAGTGGCGTAACCCCTTTAAAATCAAGGAGTTTTTCATAATTTTACGGGTTGATAATCAAGAGTTTTCCACACCCTTTTTTCAACCCAACGCCATTTTGTGGAAAACAAAGGAAATTTTCCATCAAAAATCAATAAAAATAATCCACCCTTTTTCCATAAAAAATCTTAAAAAAAGTTGATAAAAAAACAGGGAAAGCCCTTGAATTATAAGGCTTTATTATATTTTTCCACACTTTCCCTCTCCCCTAATACTATTAC
>JAZQLK010000119.1:0-2642 GCA_045542635.1 Eubacteriales bacterium | reverse complement strand
ATACAACATAACAAATTATTGATACAAATAAAATGGCGGTCAGCCAAATCGCAAGAGCCTTTCTCTTATTGAGCTCGGTCAAAAGTTCTCGCTGTATATTTTGTTTTGTCAGCATTTGTTTTTTCACAGAATCTTCACCTCACTTTGCACTATTATACCATACTTTGGAAAACAAATCAAGGCGAAGCCTTGTATATCATCCGCAACTCGTTGCGGCATATCATCAGCCCGTAGGGCTGGATATCATCAAGCCGCAGGCAGATACACGCTGGCGCGTGATGAGATACAAGGGTGGCTTGCCGCCCTTGATGATATACACCACGCTTCGCGCGGTGATGATATGCCAATCCTGCGGCTTGGATAAACAAAAACAGAACATTTGTCGGTAGACAAATGTTCTGTTTTTGTTGGCGGAGAAGGAGAGATTCGAACTCTCGAATCGCGTTAACGATTACATGATTTCCAATCATGCGCCCTCGACCAACTAGGCGACTTCTCCATTTGCTGGATTAGTATAGCACATCTTTTTTGAAAAATCAAGGGATTTTTGAAATTTTTTTAATATTTCTTTAATATTATTTGACATTGCTCTATTTTTATGATATGATTTACATATAATTTCCCGTAAAGGAGACTTAATATGGATAAAATTCTTAAGCTTTTGGAGGAGGACTCCACTCTTACTGCCGCTGACTTGGCTCTTATGCTTTCCAAAGAGGTTGGTGACGTTAAGAATATTATTGAAAAATATGAAAAGGACGGAGTTATCCTTGGATATAAGACAATTATTGACTGGGACAAAACAGACAGAGAGTACGTAAGCGCTCTTATTGAGGTTAAGGTTATGCCCCAGCGTGACCGCGGCTTTGACAAGATTGCGGAAAAGATCTACAGCCACCCCGAGGTTAAATCCCTCTATCTTATGTCGGGAGGCTTTGACTTTACCGTTCTTATTGAAGGCAAGACTATGAAGGAGGTCGCCTACTTCGTCGCCCAGAAATTAGCTCCTATTGAATTTGTTACTTCAACGGCTACTCACTTCGTGCTTAAGAAGTACAAGGACAAGGGCGTTGTATACAAGCAGAAAGAAATTGACGAAAGAGGCAACTTACCCTTATGATAGATTACGAGAAAATGCTCTCAAGGACCTTATGCGACATTAAGCCGTCGGGTATCCGTAAGTTTTTCGATATGCTTTCGGATATGAGCGACGTTGTTGCGCTTACTGTCGGTCAGCCTGACTTTGTTACTCCGTGGCATATCCGCGAGGCTGCAATCGACTCCTTGGAAAAGGGCAAAACATATTACACGTCAAATGCAGGCTCACCTGAGCTTCGCTTTGCAATTTCGGATTATATGAAGCGCCGCTTCGACCTTGACTATCACGGAGAGGATGAAATTTTCGTAACGGTTGGCGGCAGCGAGGCCATCGATATCGCTATACGCTCCCTTGTAAACCCCGGTGACGAGGTTATCGTTCCTATGCCCTCCTTCGTATGCTACGAGCCTATTGCAAGAATGGCAGGCGCTGACGTTGTTATTATTGACACAAAGCAGGAAAATAATTTTAAATTAACCCCCGAGGAATTAAGAAACGCCATTACACCCAAAACCAAGCTTCTTGTTCTTCCCTTCCCCAACAATCCCACAGGCGCGATCCTTACCAAAGAAGAGCTTGAAGGTCTTGCAGAGGTGCTTCGCGATACCAATATCGCTATTCTCTCCGACGAGATTTACGCAGAGCTTACCTACGGCAGAAAGCACGTTTCCATCGCATCCATTGAGGGTATGAGAGAAAGAACGATTATCGCAAGCGGATTTTCCAAGGCTTACGCGATGACGGGCTGGCGACTCGGTTATCTCTGCGCTCCCGCTCCCATCCTTAAGGAGATGCTTAAGCTCCATCAGTACGCCATTATGTGCGCTCCCACGGTTTCCCAGTTTGCGGCTACTGAAGCTATGATAAACGGCGACGAGGATATTGCGTTTATGTGCGCCGAGTACAACAGAAGAAGAAGGTTCATCCTTGACGGCTTACGCAGGATAGGTATTGAATGCTTTGAGCCCGAGGGCGCATTCTACATTTTCCCAAATATCGGAAAATTCGGTCTTTCCAGTGAGGAATTCTGCGAAAGACTTCTTTACGAGCATAAGTGCGCCATAGTTCCCGGTACTGCCTTCGGCGAAAGCGGCGAGGGCTTTGCAAGAATCTCCTACGCTTACTCCGTTAAGCATATTTCCGAGGCTCTTGAAAGAATTGAAGCATTCGTTAAAACATTAAGGAAATAAAAAAGCTAAAACCCCGACATAGGGTGATGTCCTTAGCGGAGAATTATTGCTTTGACAAAAGTGCAGGCATCGCATTTGACTAGTCAAATACAATATGGGCTAAGCCCAAACCCTTATAACGACAGAAAGAGCAAACACGCAAGGCGTAAAAACCTTATGTGTCTGCTCTTTTTTGTCGGTTTTAGTTTAGAGTTATGAGGCTCGCTATGCTCGCCATTATGAATTTGCTGCACAAATGTTATGATATGATTGCCCTACTAACCTATAACTTGGCAAAGCCAATCATAACTATGCGAAGCATATCATAACTTATAACTTGCCCGCAAGGGCAATCATAGTTTAGCGTGAATACT
>JAZQLK010000118.1:0-3334 GCA_045542635.1 Eubacteriales bacterium | reverse complement strand
TTGTCTTCCTAAGACCGCTTGGCCTCCGACTTCCATTATGGGAGTGTTGACAAGAGCCTCTCCAAACCAATAAATACCGCTTCCGCATATGGGCGCGATTGCGGCAAATCTTTCGGGGGCTGCCATTGCAAGCATCCACGTTCCCGTACCTCCCATAGAAAGACCTGTTAAATATACTCTGTCCTTATCAACGGGAAGGCTTTCACATATATAATCAAGAAAAGCAAGAACTGACTCGGTATAGCATCCCCAATATTTGTTCTTGGGGATCTGCGGAGCAACGCAGATAAATGGGTATTCCTTTCCGCTTTCTCTTACGTGCTTCATAAATCCGTGGCGGCACGCAATATCAAGATCGTCTCCCCATTCTCCCGCTCCGTGCAAGAAGAAAACAAGGGGATATTTTTTATTTCCGTCAAAATCCTTGGGCAAATATTTTACGTAGCCGAAATTAAAATATCTGTCGCTTTCCCATTTATGCTTGGTATACATAATTACCTCCAATATAATTACAAATTTCAAATCATTTTATTTAATTATATAACGGATAAAAAACAATGTCAATAAATTTGCGTACTTATGAGACTTAAAACAAAATTAAAATTATTATTGAATAAAAAATGAGTTTGTGATATAATTCATATAGTCAAGGATCACGGAGTTTTTTATGGATTTATTTGCGCAAATTTTAGGTATTTTCGGACTTATTTTTAATATACTTGTATTTCAGCAGAAGAAACAGAACAGGGTGCTTATCTGTCAGTTTTTTGCAGCCTCCTTCTTCGCATTGAACTATTTCCTTTTAGGTGCGGTCGTTGGGGGTCTTCTCAATCTTGTGGGCGTTTTTCGCTCCATCGTTTTTTACTTCGAAAAAAGGACCAAGGCTACAGGTATTCCTTGGCTGATATTCTTTATTATCGCGTTCGCTTCATCCTATCCTATTTCATTTTTTGTATTTGATACTCCTATGAAAATAGGTAATTTTATAATTGAACTCTTACCTGTGGTGGCAATGATAATAGCAACGATCAGTTTAAGAACGGGCTCTGCCAAGGCTGTAAGATATTTTGGACTGTTAAGCTCACCTATGTGGCTTACGTATAATTGCTTTAGCGGCTCTATCGGCGCAATAGCGAGTGAAATATTAAATCTTATCTCCATTGTTATCGGAATAATTCGCTTGGATATAAAGAGGAATAAAAATGATACAAACGCTTAACGGAATATGGAATTACAGAATAGGAAAGGGAGAATGGACCAAAAAAAGTATACCGTTTTCTTCTCTTTGCGTTGGACACTCTGAATGTAAAAGAAGCTTTGATTTGGAGGGCATATCCGATACTATTCTTTTAAAATTTGACGGAATAACCTACAATGCATACGTACGTTTAAACGGCACGTACCTTGGTAAATTACTTCCCTACTGCGAATATACCTTTGACGTAACTGAAATCGTAAAGGAAAAAGGCAACTCTGTTTCAGTGGAAATAGAGGATATCGATGCTAAATTCGGACCCAGCGAGGGATGGGAAAACTACGGTGGAATTATAAGGGACGTTAGTTTGATTTACAAGGGCAAATCCTATATTACGGATGTTTTCTTCAATCAAAGCCTTGTAAATAGCTACAAGGATGCATATTATTCTGTAAAGGTAAGCACAAGCTCATCAATGGATTACCGTGTTTCCTTGATTTACGATAATCTTGTTGTTGATTCATTTACGTCAGCTGATGAGCAGACAAGATTCCTAAAAGACGTGAATATTTGGTCTCCCGACTCCCCTTGTCTTTACACACTGACGGTTGAGCTTTTAGAAAACGGAAAAATTGAGGATAAGTATACTACGTCAGTAGGATTCAAGGAATTTAAGTGTAATAAAAATCACTTTTTACTGAACGGAGAAAGCATCTTTTTAAAGGGTGTTTGCCGTCATGAAATGTACGGTAAGGATAGCGGACATACAGTTTCCTATGATGACATTTACAATGATATGAGAATGATCAAGGAAACAGGCTGTAATTTTGTTCGCCTTGTACATTATCCGCACAATAAAGCAACCGTTGACATAGCGGATAAATTAGGGCTGCTTGTTTGCGAAGAGCCGGGAATGTGGCAAGCAGACGTAAATGATAAAAGCCTTACGGAAGAATGTCTTGAGGTGCTGAAACGAACTGTTTTAAGAGATAGAAATCACCCGAGTATTGCATTTTGGCTTGCATTTAACGAGTGCGATTTCAATGAGGAATTTTTAAAAAAAGCTGTACAGATCTGCCGTGAAAACGATCCGCATCACTTAGTTTCGGGTGCTAATAATATGCCGTTTGACGATACGAAAAAATATTACACACTATGTGATCTTGATTTTTACACTATGCACCCGTACAGCGAAACCTTCGAAATTGCAAAAAAAGCAAGTGAGATTTTATGTGACAGACCTCTTATGTTTACAGAGTGGGGCGGATATTACGTATACGATAACCCTCATTTGCTGACGGATTTTTTATTTTCAATGTATGATCTTTATAAAAGTCACAAGCTTGCGGGTACTTGCCTGTGGTATTGGGCAGAAATAAACGATTATAACCGCGGCGGCGCAGCATGTACTGACGGTGTGTTAAAGGAGGCTCTTTTAGACTTTGACAGAACACCGAATTTAATATACGATGCGTTCTGTAATGCTATTGCCAACATGGAAAAGGATCATAGCATAAAGGAAAAATATGAGTGTAAAAAGCATGGAGAAATTAAAAAATCCCCCATCCCGTGTACAAAAAATCATGATTATGAGCATCTTATTGCACTCGCAAGGGAGCCTTTAAACACAAGACTTGCCAAAACGAGAAAAAAGCAAATAGATGTGGGACCGGTTTTACAGAAAGAGGAATTTGAAGGTATTTCTAAAATTCCTTATCTTGTTACCGAAGACGGCATTGAATTTAAAGGCTCCGTCTTAACGGAGGAAATTACAATACTCGGTATGACCGCGGTAAATTACGGCTACCCTATCTTAGGTAAGATGGGCGAGGATGCTGTACTTATTGAAGTCAAATACGAGGATGGGGAAACGGATAAATACATAGCAAAAAATGGCGTTGACATAACCATTTACTGTAGCTCCGTAGGCTCATCCCGTATAAATCCCGTAGCGCAAAATGCCAAACGAATTATGGAATTTTCCTATGACAAAAATTTTGAGGAATATATAATAAATCGTTTGGATATAAAAACCAAAGCCAAGCCGATATCAAAGGTGATCTTAAAATCCGTAAACCGTAATTACAATGTGCTTGTTTACGGTGTATTTGCTTGAATAAAAAAGTAAATGCAAGAAAA
>JAZQLK010000117.1:0-2366 GCA_045542635.1 Eubacteriales bacterium | reverse complement strand
CACATAAAGTATAATCTTAACAAGTAAAATATTTACGGAGGTTTTATGAAATCTGAAAAAAATATACTCGTAGCCTTTATACTTAATCTTGCCTTTTCCGTATTTGAATTCATAGGCGGAATTTTTACGGGAAGCGTAGCTATTATTTCCGATGCGGTTCACGATATAGGAGATGCCGCAAGCATCGGCGCATCCTTTTTTCTGGAAAAGAAAAGCAAAAGGCAGCCCGATGATAAATACACCTACGGATACGCAAGATATTCCGTTATAGGCGGTGTAATTACTACTATTATTCTTCTTTTCGGATCGGCTGTTGTAATATACAACGCTATATTAAGAATTATAAATCCTACGGAAATCAACTATAACGGAATGATTATTTTTGCAGTAATCGGCGTAGCGGTGAATTTCCTTGCCGCTTTGTTTACAAGACACGGCGACTCTCTTAATCAGAAAGCCGTTAACCTCCATATGCTTGAGGATGTGCTGGGATGGGTGGTAGTTCTTATAGGCGCTATCGTTATGAGATTTACAGACCTGTATATTATCGACCCCATAATGTCCATTGGCGTTGCACTCTTTATTTTCGTAAGCGCTTTTAAAAGCCTTAAGGAAATTACGGATATTTTCCTTGAAAAGCTTCCTTCGGGAATAGATCTGGAGGAAATCAAGCTCCACATTTGCAAGCTCAAGGGCGTTACCAACGTTCACCATATACACGTATGGAGTCTTGACGGACATAATAATTACGCCACAATGCATATCGTTGCAAAAGGTGACAGTCATACTGTAAAAAAGCTTGTCCGTGAGGAATTGAAGGAGCACGGTATTTCCCACGCAACTCTTGAAATTGAAACGGAGGATGAGGAGTGTCACGAGGAGCATTGCCACGTTGACACCCAAAACGGCTCCGGACATCACCATCATCACCACCATCACTGACAAAAGGAGAAAAAATATGAAATTTATATCCTGGAACGTAAACGGCTTCCGCTCCGTCCTTACCAAGGGCTTTGCAGAAGCATTTAATAATCTGGACGCGGATTTCTTCTGCTTGCAGGAAACCAAAATGCAGGAGGGACAGGCGGATTTTGCCCCACAAGGCTATTTTTCCTACTATTTCAGCGCCGAAAAGCGTGGATATTCGGGAACGGCAATATTCGCAAAAAAAGAGCCCTTAAGCGTGTCATACGGCGTAAGCGGCAAGCATATGAATGAGGGCAGAGTCATTACTCTTGAATACGAGTCCTTCTATCTTGTATGCGCCTACGTACCAAACGCTCAGAACGAGCTTAAACGTATAGATTACCGTATGGAGTTTGAGGACGATATGCGCGCCTACCTTACGGAGCTTGATACGAAAAAGCCCGTTATTTATTGCGGCGACTTGAACGTAGCCCATAACGAAATAGATTTAAAGAACCCCAAATCAAACGTAGGCAACGCAGGCTTCTCCTATGAGGAGCGAGGAAAAATGACGGAGCTTCTTGCAAGCGGATTTACGGACTCCTTCCGTTATATGCACCCCGATACCGTAAAATACTCCTGGTGGAGCTATATGTTTCAGGCTCGCGCCAAAAACGCAGGCTGGCGCATAGATTACTTTATCGTTTCCGACAGACTCCGCGACAAGATCACCGCCGCCGAGATTCACAACGACATATTCGGCAGCGACCACTGCCCCGTTGAGCTTGAAATTGAAATATAACGAATAAAAATCACCGACCTCAGTCGGTGATTTTTATTTTGTTCGGTTTAATATTCTTCTGTATATCCGCCCCAAGCAGCATTCCAATCCTCTATTATCAGAAGAGCATCAGGCTCACCGCCGGCATATTCGGTGTCAAAATTATTTACATCATTCTTGAAGGAATTAATTATTATATCCCCCATAAGGCTTTCCCAGTCTATCGATGCGCCCACATCATATGTAATATTTGGGAATATATATTCCGTAAGCATTTCTATATCGGCATCGGACTCAAACTGATCCGCCTTTTGTTCGAGATAAGCCTTTGTTGTATATTCATTGCCCGTCCACGCAAGTACATCAAGAAAATATTCCGACATAGCTCTGTCCTGAGTTATCTTAGGAATACACATAAGAGTAATATGAGTCATTGCGCAAGGAACACTGTACCTTCCCTGCTCATCATTGAGCATCGGGAAAGGAACTACGCCCACATTTTTATTCATTTTCGCCGGGTCAACTAAAGAAACAGCCTCATTATAGAACAAAAGTCTGTAATCACTAAATGGATTTGCCGTGCACCCATAGCTTCCTCCCCATGCCACACGGCACCAGTCAGCCGTACTTACAGTAATAATAGCAGAAATAATATCGTCAACCTTAGGATCGTTAAGAG
>JAZQLK010000116.1:0-5211 GCA_045542635.1 Eubacteriales bacterium | reverse complement strand
CATGGCTACGATCCGACTTATTGTGAAGAGGAGAATTGAAAAGCATCTTTTTAAAACCAAGCCCGAGTCACTTGTTCCCATAGAGGTAACCTTACGTAATGGCGAGCTTACGTTAGAAGTCTTTGGAAGGATTAAGGGTATAGCAAAGGAATTTTACAAAAAACACAAGATGTGTCCATTTTCATCCGAGGCGTTATCCTTCCTTGAGAATAAAATGGAAGGCGTTATAAGGGACTGGGGCTACGTTACCGACGACCTTATGGAGGGACATATTGCAACCTATATTGCAAAGGATATAAACAGAGAAGCGATACAGGAAAGCACCGTAATGATTAAATCCTCAAAGGGATATGTAAACCTGACGGAATATGAGCTTGAGGATATTGATATGGATAGCGAGGAATGTTATTTCGTAACCATTATCGACGGGAAGATAGTATCCGTCTGCGAAACCAATTCGGGGGATGCCTTTATCGGAGCAAAGGAAATAAACGTTTATACCTCGCCCGAATACAGAGGAAAGGGATACGCCGCATCTAACGCCGCGTCAATGGCGGATTACTATAAATCCCTTGGCTATAAGGTAGCCTACACCTCGAGAATGGATAATATAGCTTCTCTTAAAACCGCAGAAAAATGCGGCTTTGAAAGAGTGGCTGAAACCTTTTACTACATATGCTATAAGGAGTAACAATGGCTTTTGATGCAATAATGATGGGGGCAGTCTGTCACGAAATATCAACACAGGGTCCTATGAAAGTAGAAAAAATATATCAGCCTGCACAGGACGAGGTGGTGCTTCTTCTTCGCTCCGCCAAGGAAAGCCTTCGCTTGCTTATCAATGCAGGCTCAAACTATCCGAGAATAAATTTCACAAGATCTCAGTCGGAAAATCCTGCCAAGGCGCCAATGTTCTGTATGCTTCTGCGTAAGCATCTTGCGGGGGCTAAGCTTCTGTCCGCATATCAGGAAACCCTTGAAAGAGTATGCTTTCTTGAGTTTGATGCTTATGATGAAATGGGCTTTAAATCCAAAAAATATCTCATATGTGAAATAATGGGCAAGTATGCCAATATAATCCTTGCGGATAAGGATAAAAAAATCATATCCGCTCTTAAGCTGATCGATTTTTCCGCAAGCACCGTAAGACAGATCTTGCCCGGCTTGATTTTTGAAATGCCGCCGAAGCAGAGCAAGTTTGATCCCACAACGGTAACAAGGGATGAATTTTCCTTAATCTATGAAAGAGCAGACAAAGATTTAAGATGCGATAAATTTATTGTAAATACTTTTTCGGGAATTGCAATTTCCACCGCAAGACAAATCTCTTATATGTGCGGCGGAAGCGTGGACTGTTCTCTTAAAAATGTTAAATTATCTACACTCCTGCCGGCTTTTTTTGATATAATAGAGAAATTTAAGAGAGGAATGCTCACTCCCTATATTGTGTATGACGCAAAGGATGCCCCTTGCGAATATTCATACACTCCCCTTGAGTATTTCGGTAAGGAATATAGCTGCAAGTGTATAGAGAGCTTTTCTGTAGCTCTTGATCTGTTCTTCTCTAAAAAGAGTCACGCGGAAAGGATCCGTCAGCGCTCCTCCGACGTATTAAGACTGCTTACCAACGCGGAAACGAGAATAACGAAAAAGATTTCTATTCATCAATCCGACCTTTTAAAATGCGAGGAAAGTGAGTATTTCAAGCTTTGCGGAGACCTTATTACCGCAAATATATATTTAATGAAGCGGGGACTGGATAAGGTGACGGTATGCAATTATTATGACGATGACTGTCCGAATATTGATATTCCCCTTGATAATAAGCTTACTCCCGCCCAAAACGCTCAGGCGTATTATAAAAAATACAATAAGGCTAAAAAGGGAAAAACGGAGCTTGTAAAGCAAATAGAGCTTGCAAAGGCAGAGCTTCTGTATATTGAAACCGTGTTCGACTCCCTTACGAAGGCGGAAACAGAAAGTGATATAAATGAGATACGTGACGAGCTTTATCATTGCGGATATGCTTCGAGAATGAAGAATTACACGGCACAGAAGCAAACGGCGGCGAAGCCTCTTAAATTCCTTACGGAAAACGGATATACGGTTTACTGCGGTAAGAATAACCGACAGAACGATTATATAACGTCGAAGCTTTCAAGTAAATCGGATTGGTGGTTTCACGTTAAAAATGCTCCCGGATCCCACGTGCTTTTGCAGGCAAACGGGGAAGAGCCATCCGAAAAGGACTTTACTCAGGCGGCGGAGATCGCGGCGTTTTATTCGAAGGCTGACGGAGATAATGTAGCTGTTGACTATACTCAGATAAAGCACGTAAAGAAGCCTGCAGGCTCCAAGCCCGGATTTGTAGTTTATAACGTAAACTGGACGGCGTACGTCACACCGTCTGAGGAAAAAATACGTAAATTACAGGTGAAATAATAAATCACGGTTCGAAAAATTCGAACCGTTATTGTTTTTTAACACTAAATCAATGATTTATCTTACCTTGGTATTCAAGAAGGGACATAAGAATTCTTGCGGTTTGCTCTCTTGTTAAGGGAGAATTTGGATTGATCTTTCCGTCAATCCTCGGTATTATTCCAAGCTCGTTTAACGATACTATTGCGCTTCTTGCCCATTCGGGAAAGTCGCCTTCATCGTAGAATACGGTCATTGACGCATTCTTACTTGCGCCGATTATTTTGTTTATAATCACCGCCGCCTCGGCAACGGTTATATCATCCTTGGGATTTACATAAACGCCGTCGGGCTTTCTTTCTCCCTCAATTATACCGAGGGCAAAGGCGCTTTCCATATACCCCTTGTATTCCGGACTTATGAGATCGTCGTCTGCAAATCTTGTCTTTTCAACCGTCGGTGCTTTATTTGCCCCCATTGCTCTCATTACAAGAACGATAAATTCCTCCTTGGTGATTTTTTCATCGGGGTTGAAGGAAATACTTCCGTCTGCATTTTGTTTGGAGTTCATAAGCTCGCTTTCTGTAACTATTATGGCGGCATTCAAGGCAAGACTTTCATCCATATCGGAAAAAACAAGCTTGGTTTTGAGCTTTTCTATCTTAACGTTTACCGTAATTTCCTCGGAGTAATTTCCATAGGAGTCGCGGACTCTGTACGAAAAGGAATCGCTACCCGTTGCCTTATCGTAAGGAGTGTATTTGTAATCTCCCGTTGCCCTGTTAAGTATTTCAATAAGTCCCTTTTTGGGCAGTGAAACCACTTCGAATCTTATGGTATCTCCATCGGGATCGTAGCCCTTCAAAACACCGCTCGTAGCAATATCTGTCTGTGTCCAGGCATAAAGCTCGTTTCCGTTTGTAGCCACCGGAGAGAAATTTGCATTTTTCAGAATTTTCAAGCTGCAGCAAATTTCATATCCGCTGTTATTCGGAGAAAAGGTAAAGGAATAGCTGCCCTCGCCGCTTGATTTCGGTATAAAACGCAGAGAATCGAAATCCTCACGGTAAACGACCTGATTTTCGACAACGTAAAGATTCCCCAGCATAAGACGGCCTTCATCCGCCTTCGGGAGCTTTACAACGGTTATGGATTTTGTATTTGAGCCAAGGGTGGTATCAAAATCGTTTACGTCAAAGCATAGCTCTCCGTCGTAAACTACCCCTGCCTTTATCATTTCGTTTTCATATGCTATTACGTCAAGGGCGGGAGAAATCTTTTCCGCCGCAAATATGCTAACAGTCATTATGAATATGCAAATTGGAATAAAAAACAGTATTTTTTTCATATCTGCCTCCGATTTTAACTTTTAATACAGTATATTAAGGCATTTTCTCAATCATTCCATATGGATAAAAATTCCTTACTGTACAAAAATTGTTCCTTGCACATTTTAGCAAGGGTGCTATATAATATTACTAACGGAGTGACTATTATGGAAATTATAAAAATTAAACCAAATGCATTAAAAATTGTTCTTGACCAGTCCGAATGCTTGAAATATGATTTCATAAAAAAGGATGAAATATCGGACGAGGAGCTTTTAGGCTCTGTAGACAGCCTTCTTTACGAAATCAGAAAAAAGGAAAAAATAGACTTATCTGTAAAAAAGCTTCTTATACAAGTATATCCGCTAACGAATTTCGGATGTGAAATTTATATTTGCGATACGGAGGAGGAGAATATGTATAAGGACAAGAGCGGGCAGATAAACCCCCAAAGAGGAAATACATATAAAGGAGTATACAGGTTCGATTCACTTGATGGGCTTTTGTCTGTTTGCAAGCGTATTGCGGGAATTACGGACGAGGACGGCGCTCAGGCATATTATGACAGAGAAAGCGGAAGCTATTATCTAATATGTCGGAATATTTCTCCGAAGGAACTGAGATTTGCCTTTATAAACGAGTATGCAAGGCAGCTGAAGAGCAGCTATTCTCACTACGTAATGGAGCATCTTACCTGCTTCTGCGGTGTAAATGCCATAAAAATCCTGTCAAATTTGATATAAATTGCATAAAAGGGCGAATTTTTTTCGCTCTTTTTATTTACAAATTTAATAGTTTATGATACAATTACAATGTTGGATTATTGACTATTGAGAATTTAATTTTTTTAAATCAAGCGACTTACGTTGTCTTGTATATTTTGAAATTCAATACAAAACCATTACATTTTTAGGTTAAAATGAGAAAAAAAACAGGAGAAAAACTATGGAAGTATTAAGACTTGAAAACGTGTCAAAATTTTACACCTCCAAAACAAGTGTAGTTTTGGGACTTTCGAGTATAAACCTTTCCTTCAGCGTAGGCGAATTCGTTGCCATAACGGGTGAGAGCGGAAGCGGTAAATCTACCCTTGCTCATATTCTCGGCGGTATCATACCCTACGAGTCGGGAGAGATGCTTATTTACGGTGAGCCCACGTCTCATTACAGCTCCTCCGACTGGGAAAATTACAGACGCGACCTTATAAGCTTTATTTCACAGAGCTACGGTATATTGGTAGGTAACAGCGTGCTTGAAAACGTAGAGGCGGCTTTACGCTTTGGCGGACTCGACAAGGAGGAAGTAAGAGAGAAGGCTCTCGATATCCTTAAAGAGGTAGAGCTTTACGAGTTCAGACACCGTAATGCGGGTAAGCTTTCAAGCGGACAGAAGCAGAGGCTTTCAATTGCAAGAGCCCTTGCCAAGCCCTCAAAGATACTCATTGCCGATGAGCCTACGGGTA
>JAZQLK010000115.1:0-5781 GCA_045542635.1 Eubacteriales bacterium | reverse complement strand
AGCAGGACAGCTCTTTACTGAGGATGTGTACAAGGATGTAGTAATTGATTTTAAGAAGAGAAAGACAGTGGTTAAGGCGCTTTGCCTTCACATAGCTCACGACTGTAATCTGGCTTGTCAATATTGCTTTGCAGATGAGGGTTCATATAATGGACACCCTAGAGAGCTTATGAGCTATGAGGTGGGTAAGCAGGCTCTTGACTTTTTGATAGAGAATTCCGGTAACAGGGTTAACCTTGAAGTAGACTTCTTCGGCGGAGAGCCACTTATGAACTTTGATATGATTAAGGAGCTTGTTGCCTACGCAAGAGAAATAGAGAAAAAGCATAATAAAAACTTCCGCTTCACCCTTACCACCAACGGAATTTTGATTGACGACGATGTAATCGACTTTGCGAACCGTGAAATGAGCAATGTCGTGCTTAGCCTTGACGGAAGAAAGGAAATTCACGATAAATACAGAGTTGACTACGCAGGAAACGGAAGCTGGGAGAGAATAGTGCCGAAATTCAAGCGCCTTGTAGAGTCAAGGGGCGGTAAGAATTACTATATGCGTGGCACATTTACCCACTCAAACCCCGATTTCTTAGAGGATATCAAGGTAATGCTTGACCTCGGCTTTAACGAGCTTAGTATGGAGCCTGTTGTTTGTGCAAAGGGTGACAAGGAGGAGCTGACGGAGGAGGATTTTCCCATTGTTTGCAAGCAGTATGAGGACTTGGCAAGCCTGATGCTTCAAAAGCATAAGGAGAAGAAGGACTTTACCTTTTATCACTATATGATAGACTTAAAGGGCGGACCCTGTATCTATAAACGCATTTCGGGATGCGGCTCGGGAACCGAATATATGGCAGTTACCCCTTGGGGTGACCTTTACCCCTGCCATCAGTTTGTAGGCGAGGAAAAATTCAAGCTTGGCGATATCTTTACAGGTGTTACAAATACGGCTGTACAGACGGAGTTTGCGGACTGTAACGTATATGCACGTCCCGACTGTCACGATTGCTGGGCTAAGCTTTATTGCTCCGGCGGATGCGCCGCCAACGCATACCACGCAACGGGTAGCGTAAGAGGAATTTATAAATACGGCTGCGACCTTTTCAGAAAGAGAATGGAATGCGCCATAGCCGTAGCCATTGACCGTACCTTTAAGGGACGCGCGTAAATATGAAAACCCCAATTTGCGATTTTGTAAAAAAGTATATAAAAAGCGGAGCGCACCGCCTCCATATGCCGGGGCATAAGGGTAAGACATATTTCGGTATGGAAAAATACGACCTTACGGAAATGCACGGCGCCGACAGTCTTTTTGAGGCTGATGGAATTATTGCCGAGAGCGAAGGGTATGCGTCGGAGCTGTTTGGCGCTCATACCTTTTATTCCACGGAGGGCTCGTCCCTTTGCATCCGCGCTATGCTCCTTTTGGCATCTCTTTACGCAAAAGAGAAGGGAGAGCGTCTTTTCGTTCTTGCTTCAAGAAACGCTCATAAGACCTTTTTGAGCGCCGCCGCTCTTCTTGATTTCGATATAGAGTGGCTGTGGCAGAATGATGACGAGGGCTATCTTTCCTGTAAAATTACGGGGGAAAAGCTTGAAAAAGCCCTGTCCTGTGTGGATAAAATGCCAAATTGCGTATATATAACCTCCCCCGATTATCTTGGTAATATATGCGATATCAAATCTGTTTCGGAGGTATGCCGTAAATACGGAATATTGCTTCTTGTGGATAACGCCCACGGAGCCTATCTTAAATTCTTAAAGGAAAGCATGCACCCAATAGACCTGGGAGCCCATATGTGCTGTGACTCGGCACACAAAACGTTGACATCTTTAACGGGTGGCGCTTACCTTCATATCAGTAAAAAGTGCGGGGATGTGTTTGTAAATAATGCAAAGGATGCTCTTTGCACCTTCGCCTCCACAAGTCCCTCTTACCTTATTTTACAGTCCCTTGACTATATAAACGGCTATATTGACGAAAAATACAAGGAGCGGTTAAACAGGTTCCTTGACGAAGCCGATAAATACAAGGAAAAGCTTGTGGGCTACGGCTATTCCTTCGAGGGCGACGAGCGTCTGAAATATACCGTCAATGTCAAGAAATTTGGGTATACGGGTATAGAATTTGCTGACATTTTAAGGAAAAATCACAAAATTGAGTGTGAATTCTGCGACCCCGACTACGTTGTTTTAATGCTCTCCTGCGATAACTCGGATATTAAGAGAGTGTTTAAAGCCCTTACGTTAATTCCCAAAAGGGAAACCAATCTTAAGGAGCCCGTAAGAACCGTAAAGGCTGAAAGGGTAATGAGTGTACGCTCCGCGATGCTGGGAGCAAGGGAGAAAATCCCCGTTGAAGGCGCCGAGGGCAGAATCCTCGCCACTCCATCCGTTTCCTGTCCCCCCGCCGTACCGATCCTTATGCCCGGCGAGAGAATAGACGGTGAAGCCATAAAGGTCTTTAACTACTACGGCATCAAAACAGTTAAGGTTGTAAAATAAAAAAATAACCGCGAGGTCAGAAATGACTGTCGCGGTTATTTTTTGTTTTCCTTGTAGCAATTTATTATTTCAACGATTGATGCAATCTCTCTGTCGGTAAGCCCCTCTACGGAAACTGTGGAGGTGGACGCCACGTCAAGAAGAAAGTCCGTTGAAACCTTAAAAATCTCCGCAAGCTTGACAATGTATTGGGTTGAGGGCGCAGTGGTCCCCATCTCCCAGGCGTTTACCCCCGAGCGGGTAATTCCAAGCTTTTTCGCAAGCTCCGATTGAGTCATTTTACAGCCGTTACGCAAAAGCTTAATCTTTTCGTATATCATTACTTCCCCTCCTCTTTTTTATTTTATAATATTTTTGTAAAAATTACATTACCAAAATGATATTATAACTTGACAATTTGTGCATTTTATTGTAAAATTGTACTAAAGAACCGCTTTTTACCATTTTTTATGGTGGTTTTTGAAAAAAATACGAGTTATACGTTTAAGAGGGAAAATTTTTAATATCGATTATGCGCGCGCAATTTTAACTGCAGACGCACCCCTTAAGCATTGAAAAATTTGCGCTTTGTCAAAAACGTAAAGTACTCACGTATTTCGCAAAGCGTGTATAGCGGTAAAATTGAAAGGAGATTTTTATGAAAAAATTTTTATCGGTGTTTACGGTAATTGTGCTTGTTGCTTTGGCTATAATGTTAACTTCATGTAAGCACGTATGTGAGGTAGATCATTATGATAACAAGGCTCCCACATGCACCGAAAACGGATACTATAAGTCGATATGCTCTTGCGGAGCGATAATTGACGATGCAGTAGTACCTGCTACAGGTCATGCAGGCGGCGATTGGATAACTGATAAAGAGCCCGATTGTACAAACGACGGAAGCAAGCATAAGGAATGTACCGTGTGCAAGACAACGACAGCTACCGAGAAAATTGATGCTCTCGGTCATACAAGCGGCGATTGGATAACTGATAAAGATCCCGACTGTACAAACGACGGAAGCAAGCACAAGGAATGTACTGTGTGTGAGGTTACTTTAGCTACTGAATCCATAGAGGCTACAGGACATACAAATGACGGATGGATTACAGACAAAGAGGTTACGTGCTATGAGGACGGTCATAGATACTATAATTGCTCGGTCTGTCATGCAATGGTAGAAGAGGATATTGTAACCGAGGGACACAAATTTGGGAAGGTTGTAGTAGTTGCATATGCATCCTGTGACAGAAGAGGATACGAGAATAAAATTTGCACAGTATGCGGTAAGACAGAAGGCACGTATGTAGACAGAAAGGAGCACGACTGGGCTGATGCTACCTGTACATCGCCAAAGTATTGCAGAAATTGCTCTGCAATGGAAGGAGATCTTTTGCGTCATACAGGCGAATATAGTTGTACCCGTTGTGGAAAAACCCAGTGTAGTCAGCACAGCGGTATAAACTCTTGTAGTAACTGTGGCGTTAATTATGCTAATGAGTTATCTGAAAAAATAAAGCTCACCGGAAACAAAAACAGTCAAGGTAACTATTATAAAGATGTAAAAGTATTAAGCAACTCCAGCGGTACGGCAACAATTACATGGTACAACCAACCCAATGGAGTTGAGCTTGGCCTTACATCCAACGACGGCTCTACCATAACTATAATAGGCTTGGATATATTTGGAGGGCAATACGTTAATTATACGTTGGCTTTCTTCGATATGAGTACCGGAGCGACAATTACACTCCAGGGTTCAATAAAGCCATCAAGCATTTATAGTAGCACTAGTGTAGTTGACTATTCCAGCTGTACTGCAAAAGATGGCTTCGGAAACACTGTAAATATATCATACAGCTTAATTTATGAAGTACAGAAATTGGCAGCAACCGGAATTAAAACCGCGCTGTCAGCGGTAGATACATATTACGACTTCGGAAATTTAGGATTTAATTTGAGCCATCTTGGATTTACAAATTATGGAGGTCGTTACGGAACTCCCGACCATAAGTGTGAATATTGCATAATCAGAAAATCCAGTTCTTGTATGTTCCACCAAACCACATGGTATAAGTGTTCTTGGTGCGGTGTGACACGGCAGGTAACAGGTGATATGATAGAGCATAGTTATGGTATTGTATACTATACCGAGGATGGATATACCGTTAAAGAATGCGTATTCTGCGACCAAAAGAAGAGTTATGCGACGGAATATGAATTAACATATGAGCTTGACGGAGGCACTTCATCAAATCCTGGTACATATACCGTAGAGGATACTGTCACTCTTGTAGACCCAAGCAAAGATGGATATACGTTTATCGGATGGAGTGGAACGGATATTGACGGAATTTCAGACACGGTTGTAATTCCGATAAGAAGTATGGGCGACAGAAGATACGTTGCCCATTGGGAGGTTAACGATTACGTAATTACGCTTGATCCTAATGGCGCGGAGCTAACCGATGTAGAAATTTCCGTTACTTTTGATGAAGAATTTGAGCTTCCTGTTGTTGAAAAAGCAGGATACAATTTCATTGGATGGTACAATGGGGATGAATTGTGCGAGAGTGGCATTTGGAAATATGCCGATAACGTAACTCTTACGGCAAAATGGGACGGAATGGAATATACGATAACGCTCAATGATATGCTCACTAAAAACGGGCAGCTTTACTACAGTGAGGGCGCAAAGTCTTATTTTACTGTAAAATACGGAGACGCATTTACTTTGCCTGATTCATTTATGGGTGGCACGATAGAGGGCTGGTATATAGGTGATGTTAAATTAGAAAACGGCGTATGGGAAACGTTTGAGAATATTGAGGTATCACCGAAATGGAATTTTTCGACATACCAAATAGTATATCACTTAAATAATGGTAGCAATTCAGCCCTGAATCCCGATTCGTATACTATATTTACAGATACTATCGTTTTGTCAGAGCCCGCAAGAGACGGTTACCTATTTAAGGGCTGGTATACAGATAAAGAGTTTACAGGAAATCCTGTTACTGAAATTGTTAAGGGCTCGGCAGGAAATATTGAGCTGTATGCAGAATGGCAATTAATATACGTAGTATCCAACGGCACAATAACAGGCTTATACGGTGATAAAGCAAGCTATACAAAGCTTATTATTCCTTCCCATATTGACGGTGTTACTATAACTCATGTTGGGGATAGTGCATTCCAGTATTGTAGCAATCTAACCGAGGTACATATTCCCGATACTGTAACAATTATAGGTTCTTATGCATTCTATGGCTGCATAGGTCTTACAAGTGTAACAAT
>JAZQLK010000114.1:0-2360 GCA_045542635.1 Eubacteriales bacterium | reverse complement strand
AGCAGGATGCTGAACGGGACAGAAATCGTAAATTTCATTTTCCTTTGGTACAACAACTATTCCGCCAGGGTGCTGACCCGTTGTTCTCTTGACACCTGTACATAGCTCAACAAGTCTTGCAACCTCGGCCTTATTTACGGACATTTTACGGTCGTCCATATAGTTTGCAATATAACCGAAGGCGGTTTTAGGAGCAATTGTACCTATTGTACCCGCTCTGGAAACGTTTTCAGCGCCGAAAAGGTCTTCAGTATATTTGTGTACTCTGCCTTGAACGTCACCCGAGAAGTTAAGGTCGATATCCGGGGACTTATCACCCTTAAATCCAAGGAAGGTTTCAAATGGTATATCGTGTCCCTCATTAAGCATCTTTTTACCGCAATGAGGACAGTTTTTATCGGGAAGATCAAAGCCCGAGCCTACGCTACCGTCGGTAATAAATTCACTGTATTTACATTCGGGGCATACGTAGTGTGGCTGCAAGGGATTAACCTCGGAAATACCTGCCATCGTAGCAACGAAGGATGAACCCACCGAGCCACGGGAGCCTACAAGATATCCCTGGCTTTCGCTATAATAAACAAGCTTCTGCGCAATCATATAAAGAACAGCAAAGCCGTTTTTAATAATTGAATCAAGCTCCTTTTTAAGTCTATCCGATACTATTTCGGGAATTACACTTTGGAAGCCGTACATATTCATGGCTCTTTCCCAGCACATACGCTGAAGGTCCTCCTCAGCTCCCTCCATTTTAGGTGTAAAGGTGCCCTTGGGAAACGGTCTTATACCCTCGTAGTCAATCATATCGGCTATTTTATTTGTATTGGTTACTACTACCTCATAAGCCTTTTCCTTACCAAGGTATTCAAACTCCTTAAGCATTTCCTCGGTTGTACGGAAATATATACCGACATCGGAATCCGCATCCTGATATTTTTGTCCCGCAAGAAGGATTTTTCTTACGATTTCATCCTCTTTATTAAGGAAATGTGCGTCGCAGGTGGCAACAACAGGCTTACCGAGCTTTTCACCAAGCTCTACTATTCTGCGATTGAAGTTTTTAAGATCCTCAACGGTTGCATCTCCCTTACGAACCATAAACATATTGTTACACAAGGGTTGAATTTCAAGATAATCGTAAAAGTCCGCAATTTCTTCAATTTCGCTTTCACTTTTACCGTCTATAATAGCCTGGAAAAGCTCTCCCGCTTCACAGGCAGAGCCTATTATCAAGCCCTCACGATGCTCCATAAGCTCGGTTTTAAGAACTCTCGGTGTCTTCTTGAAATACTTTAAAAAGCCGTTTGAAATAAGCTTATACAGGTTTTTAAGGCCCGTAGCGTTCTTAACCAACAATATCTGATGATACGTATTTAATTTTAAAGGATCTGTGTTGGTTCTTATCTGATTTATCATGGATTCGATATCGGTAATACCGTCCTGACGAAGCTTTTCAAACATACACACAAGAACCTTACTTAAAATTTCCGCATCGTTAAAGGCTCTGTGATGCTCGAATTCGCCAAGATTAAAATATTTTACAAGTAAATCAAGCTTGTGACGCTTCAAATCACTGTTTACATATCTTGAAAGGGCAAGGGTATCAAGGTAAGAATAGTTAAATTCCATACCGAGTCTGTTACACGCCTGTCTTATAAAGCCGGTATCGAAGGTTGCGTTATGGGCTACAAGCATTCTGTCGCCGATAAACTCAAAAAATTCGGGTAAAACCTTATCTATCGTTCTTGCATCCTTAACCATATCATTAGTAATGCCCGTAAGCTCAACGATAAAATCGGGGATCGGAATTTCAGGGTTAACAAAGGAATTATAGGTATCTATTACCTCTCCGTCCTTGATTATTACTGCGCCGATTTCCGTAATTCTGTCATTTATGTTTGATTTACCCGTTGTTTCGATATCGAATACGCAGAATTCACCGTCAAAATCTACGTTTTTATTACCGGAAACAGGAATTGACGTATCGTTTACAAAATATGCCTCCATACCGTAAATTACGTTCATTCCAAGCTTTTCGGAGGCAAGCATAGCAGGTGGGAATCCCTGCACGTTGCCGTGGTCGGTAATTGCCACCGCCTTGTGTCCCCACTCCTTGGCTATCTTAACGATCTTTTCGGGATCAATGATAGCGTCAAGCTGGGACATCATTGTATGTAAATGAAGCTCTACTCTCTTTTCGGGAGCGTTATCCATACGCTTTTGTGACTTTATCTTGTAAACTCCCGTATAATTTACTATAAGCTCATTATCGAAATTATCTACCTTTACAATGGATTTTACGGCATAGCTGTCACCCTTTTTGAAGAGTGATAAAAATTCATCTCTGTTTGACGCCGAAA
>JAZQLK010000113.1:0-13070 GCA_045542635.1 Eubacteriales bacterium | reverse complement strand
GCGTGCCACCTCCCTCGGTGAGGGAGGCAATAGATGGCATAGATCTCTGCGCGAAGCTTGTTTGCGAGAAGATAAAGGAATTTGAATAAATATTTTTAGAATATAAGAGCAAGACAAGAGGAAATTTTCTTTCTTGCTCTTTTTCTTCTTTGAAATTCAAAAGGAGCATATGTTTAGCATATGCAAAGCAAGTGCTATGCATATGAGATATAGATATAGATATAGAGATAGATATAGAGTTAGAGATGGATTTTACGTGGGCGGTGGATGAGTAGTGTGACAAACAAAAAACAAGACCCGCAATGCGAGTCTTGTCTTAGCTTTTAATACTTGATTACGTGACGCTTGATCTTTCTTGAAGGAGTCTTTTCAAAGGGCTCGTCACGAACAATAACCTCGTGTACGTGCTTGTAGGATGCAAGCTTCTTGTTGATAGCCACAACCTCGTCGTTAAGCGCCTTGTGGATGGCTTCCTTATCGGTAAGACCAAGCTTTTCGCACTCCTCGGCGTTGGGGTAGATAAGAGCGATAACGGATACGTTGCCTGTTACGGTATCCTCCTTACCAACTACTACAACCTCTTCAACAAGCTTAACGTTGGAGATGTATTCCTCAAGCTCCTCGGGGAATACGTTCTTACCGCCCTGAAGAACGATAACGTTCTTCTTTCTGCCTGTGATGTAGATAAAGCCGTTTTCGTCGATGTAGCCGTAGTCACCTGTTCTGAACCAGCCGTTATTGAGAACCTCAGCGGTCTCCTCCTCGTTCTCGTAGTAGCCGAGCATTACGTTGTCGCCCTTAACCACGATCTCACCGAAGGAATCGTCTGCCTTAGCCTTGTCAATAAGGATCTGCATACCGGGCATAAGCTTACCGCAGGATGCGGGGTTTGTTTCATTGAAGGGAACTACTGAAATAAGGGGCGCGCACTCTGTAATGCCGTAGCCCTGAGTTACCTTGATACCGAAATCAGCAAACGCCTTTGCAACCTCGGGATTGAGAGCCGCGCCGCCAACTACGAAATACTTAAGTCTGCCGCCAAGTCCTTCGAGAACCTGAGCAAAGAGCTTTCTTCTGATATCAATATGAAGCTTGCTTAAGAAATTGCTGAGCTTAATACCGAAGGCAAGGGTCTTTTCCTTACCCTGCTTTGCGATACTCTTCTGAATTGTCTTATAAAGCTGATTTGCGAAAAGGGGAACGAGAGCCATAACAGTAGGCTTGAACTGCTTAATGTTCTTACCAACGTACTTGATACCGTCGCTGATACAGATAGTTGCGCCGTAAAGCATAGGAGCGAGAATACCTGCGCTCATCTCGTAGGTGTGGTATACGGGAAGAACGGAAAGGAGAACGTCGTCCTCGCAGATTATGCTAAGCATAGGGTTAATACCTGAAAGCACCGCGCAGATATTTTTTTCGCAGAGCATAACGCCCTTGCTGGAGCCAGTTGTACCTGATGTGAAGAGAAGGATACCCATCTTTTCAACGTCGTGGTTTTCCGTATCAAGCTTTGCGTCGGAGCATTCTGCAAGGTAGTTTGCAAGAGCAAGAACATTATTAAAGGTGTTGCGTTTGCCCTCAACGTATCCCTCCTCGGGTGTAAGCGTGAAGGAAAGACGGTCCATTGTAATGAACTTTTCAACAGTTTCAAGCTCGTTTTCTCTTTCTGTAAAGAGCTTATCAAATGTATGGGAATGGATAACCATTGTCGCCTTTGTCTTGTTTGTAAACTTAATTATTTCATCCTCTAAAAGATTGGGGTCCAAGGGGATGATTACGCCGTCAGCGATAACCGTAGCAAGATAAGAAGCGATCCACTGAACGCTGGTTTCACCAACAAGAATTATCTTTTTGCCTTCAATTCCCATTTCCTTAAATGCAAGAGCTGTATTGCAAACGAGGTTAAAGAACTCCTCGTAGCTAACGTCAACAACCTCATCCTTCTTGTTGAATCTGAAAAGAGCCTTCGCACCGTAAAGGTTCTTCGCTCTTTCAAGATAACTATAAAAATCTTTTACTTTGTAATTAGGATCGTACATTGGTAGAATGCCTCCTTAAATAGTTTTTAAATATTCTATTACGTTTGTATCAAGCACGTTGAGTACCTCGTCGAAGATCATAAGCTTTTCGTGGGAAACGATCTTGCTTGCATTTTCGCTGATCTTCGAGAGAGCGGAAAGAAGAGCCTTGTAGGTTTCCTGTCCCTTTTCCGTAAGAATATACTTGCGCTTGTAAACAATGCCTGTGGATTCCGGATCCTTATGAATGTATCCGCCATCTGTAAGCTCGGCGGTAATTCTTGAAATAAACGCCTTATCTACGCCGCAAGCCTCCGCAAGCTGTGTAGAGGAAAGACCGTCACTAGCCTCGCAAATTCTGAAGAAGCAGGATGCGTGAGTGCTGCGAAGACCGTGCTCCTTAAGAACCTCGTCAATGACTCTTTTAGTGTTTTTTGTGATTCTGTCAAGTGCTAACATGAAATTAGAAAACTCTATTTTTTCCATAAGCTTACCTCAATTGAATGAATTAGTTGACCTCTCAACATTTCTATTATACTATAAATTCGATTATTTGTCAACAAAATTTTTTGGTTTTGTACACAAAATCAAAATATTTGTAGAAACTCTAAAAAAATCGAGGGTGTGCTTATGTGGATATAATACAATTTTACCATAAAAAAGCGGAGCAGTCAATATTATAGTTGACAAAAACAAGCAAATTTCATCTGCCAATATATGACAAAGTGTTATTGACTTGAAGATATATTTATGATATACTTTCTATGTTAAGTGAAAATAAACAAAAAAGACAGATTTCGGTAAAATCTGTCTGTTATTAAAAATATAAGAAACGAATGAAATCGCAAAATTGCGATGAAATCCAAATAAATTTGGATGAAATCCTCCAGATGGGTCGGATGAAATCAAATCCGCCCGATCATAACCAAGCGAAGCTTGATTTCATCACAAGGTGATTTCATCCTCGCAAGAGGATTTATTCCGCATCGCGGATTTAACTGAAAAAGACAGATTTCAGAGAAATCCGTCTTTTTCTTGGAGCTGGTGATGGGATTTGAACCCATGACCTGCTGATTACGAATCAGCTGCACTGCCCCTGTGCTACACCAGCATTTATTTAACATTAGAATTTTACTACAAAATAATCCTTTTGTCAAGAGGTAATATATGAATTTATGTAATATCAGAGTAGTCAAGGATATAATGGCAAGATACGGCACGGATACTAAAAAGGGATTCGGTCAGAATTTCCTTATAAATCCGTCAATTCCGGAGGATATAGCGGATGAAAGCTGTCTTTACCACAAAGAGATAAACGGCTTTGGCGAAAGCGCCGTTCTTGAAATCGGACCCGGTATCGGAGCCCTTACCGCTCAGCTTTGCGAAAGATACAATAAGGTTGTAGCCGTTGAAATCGACAAAACCCTTATACCTATTTTAGGCGAAACTCTCGGGGAATATGACAACGTAACGGTTGTAAACGAGGACTTTTTGAAGCTTGATTTGAAAAGCTTTGTAAATGAGCATTTCGGAGATTTGCCCGTTTCCGTGTGCGCTAATCTTCCTTATTATATAACTACCCCCATAATTATGAAGCTTCTTGAGGAATCAAGAGTTGACGGCAAATCAATGTTTACGTCCTTAACGGTTATGGTGCAGAAGGAGGTTGCGGACCGCCTTTGCGCTACTGAGAAGGATAGCGAATACGGCGCCATTACCGCATCAATAAACTATTACGGCAAGGTAAAAAAGCTCTTTACCGTTGCCCCGGGCAATTTTTTACCCGCCCCCAGCGTAACCTCTGCGGTTATCAGAATTGAGCTTTACAGAGAAAATCCCTTTACGGTAAAAAGCGAGAAAATGCTCTTTGACGTGATTACGGGAGCCTTTGCTCAAAGAAGAAAAACAATGCTTAATTCCTTGTCCTCATCCATATCCTTTGTGAGTAAGGAGCGCTTAAGCGAAATAATTGCGGAGCTTGGCTTTGATACGAATATCCGTGGGGAGAAATTGAGTATTTCCGATTTCTGCGCCCTTGCGGATAAGCTTTACGAGGAAAAACAGAAATGATACTTTTAGGAACGATTGTAAACTCTATCGGTATTGTGGCAGGCGCAGTCCTTGGCGTTTTGCTTACAAACCTTCTTGCGAAAAATAAAAGACTTGCCGCCCTTCCCGATAAGCTTATGAAGGCGGTGGGACTATGCGTTATTTTTATCGGAATAAGCGGAGCCTTTGAAAATCAAAACACTCTTGTGCTTATTCTTTCTATGGTAATAGGCGCTCTTATCGGCGAGCTTATTGACATTGACAAGCATCTTAATACTCTTGGCGCCTTCGTTGAAAGAAAGCTTACTAAAAAGAAATTCGATGAAAACGGAAATGAAATCGTACAGGAAAAGGGAATTGCCAAATCATTCGTTTCCGCAACCATTCTTTTCTGCGTAGGCGCAATGGCAATAACGGGCGCTATTGAAAGCGGACTTTCGGGAGGCGAAAATCAGACAACCCTTTACGCAAAAGCGATTCTTGACTCCGTAAGCTCCGTGGTATTCGGCGCAACGCTGGGCATCGGAACGGCGCTGTCGGCTATTTGCGTATTTATCTATCAGGGCGCAATCGAGCTTTGCGCCGAGGCGGTAAGAAGCTTGCTTTCCGAATATATGATAGCCCAGATGACGGCGGCAGGCTCCCTTATAATCTTCGCCATTGGTCTTAATATGATCGGCGTTACCAAAATCAAGGTGGCAAATCTCCTCCCCGCCATCTTTATACCACTTGTTCTGTGCCTGTTTATGTAATTTTGGAGTGGAAAGTCAAATGAAAATTCAGTTTTTCAAAAGAAGAGCATTGGCTATTTGTATTGATTTTATTATAGTGTTATTTTTATTATCTATTGGTTTCATACCGATATTAATGCAAATGTCCGATTTGCTTGGAATACAGGAGAATACTCAAAGCGTTATATTTGCGTCAATATGTATGTTAATGCTATCCTTAAAGGATGTGGTATTCAAGGGCGCAAGCATAGGTAAATATCTTCTTAAAATCAGAGTCATTTGCATAGATACATATGAGCCTCCCACAAGAAAAAAGCTTATTTTAAGAGGACTTATAGTAGCGCCTCTCTATGCTGTAAACATAACTTTTATGATTTTTACGGGACAGCTCCTGGCAGACAGAATTTTCAAGACAACTGTGGATAAAAGACCTCCGAGAAGATAGTGAGAATTCTATATAAGAATAAATATTTTATATTAAGAAGGAAGAAAATTATGCTTGTTTATTTCAAAAGATGTGATAGCGCAAGTAATGATTTTGGAAAAGAGCTTTACGAATATTCGTTGGATAAATTTGAAGACGGCTTCGACGGTGAAATAGAAATTCCCGATATGCTGACCGATAACGAGGTTGATACGCTTATTTGCCACAAGGTCTGCGATCCTGCCTCCATTGAGGAAATGTTGAAAAATGAAATCGGCAGAGTATCATCTCTTATGGAGGAGCTTAAGCGGAGCAGGGTATTCAAATCCGTTTCCTCCGAGATTAAATATATAAATATGTCCGTTTCCATAGTTAACAAAGGAAGCTTTAATGACGAAAGACTTATAAGCTCCTTAAAAATCAATGTGGATGATATTGACGGCAAGAGCCTTGTATGGACGGATCTGTATCATAATAAAAAGGACGGAAATAAAATAAAAATTGCCCCCGTATATCTGGAAAATAACGAGCTTTATTTTCTTGAGGATAACGGTGACAAAATAAGCGTAATAAAGAAGATGAGCTTCAGTAAATATTACAGTGACAATTTTGATAATTCCCATATTATAGCAACGGAGATCTATTGCAGCCGCAGGTAGTAAGGAGAACATTATGAAAAATATAAAGGATTTAATGCCTCTTGGCGCCGATGATGAAATGGGTAGAAGAAAAGGAGAGGACGTTCGTACGTATAATCAGAAGGTTATACTGTATAAGCGGGCTCTTTCCGTGGATAAGACAGAAAGCATTCTGAAGGCTCTTGTATCGGCGGCTGAATTAGGACATACAAAGGCTATGGTTGCCCTTGGAAGATATTACGAAAAATCCGATCCCGCATTATCCGAAAAATGGTTTGCCAAGGCAGCCGATGAGGGAAACCGTGAGGCGCAAAAGCTTTTGGAAAAGAGAGCCAAGGCTCAAAAAAAGAAAGAGACTCCGAAAAAAGAAAATATAGCTGATAAGAAGCCCTCCGAGAGTGAAATACAGGCAGAAAAGGAAAAATTAAAGGCTAAAAAGAAGGCGGAGGCAGACAAGACCTTAAAGAGCTTATTGGATTACGGATATGATGACGTAATGGGCAGAAGAAGAGGAGAGGGTGTACGAGAGTACAATAAGAAGGTTACTCTTTATAAGCGAGCCTTGTCCTTGGAAAGGCCCGGAAGCATTTTAAGCGCCCTTATTGAAGCGGCAGAGGCGGGACACACCAAGGCTATGGTGGCTCTCGGAAAGTATTATAAGGAGTTTGATCCGTTTGAATCTCAAAAATGGCTTGTAAAGGCGGTTGAAGGAAAAAATCAGGAGGCATCCGAGCTTTTAAAAAGCTCCACTGATTCTGCCGTGGAAATAGACGCAGAGCTTGAATACGTTCTTTCGGCAGGCAAAAAATACAGAGAAATTATTGATAAAAAATATAGGACAGTCAAAGACGATCCCCCGTATCTCAAGGACTTTAAAAGAATTGCGGAGCAGGGAAATCCCTATGCCCTCCTTTGGCTTTCAAGATACTATAGCAGCAGAAATATGGTTTGGTCAATAGATTATCTTGTCAGCTCCTGCGAAAAAGGATACGACGTTGCCATTGATCAGCTTTTTAAGGATAAAGGAATAGAAAGCTTTTCACTCAGCGATCAATACATAAAATTGTTTTTAAGGTTAGCCAATATAAACAACTGCTACGTAAACTATCAGCTATACCGTATATATACGGATGAGCGCTATTGCCAAAGGTATAATCTGGACATTACTCCCGAGTTTGCCTTTGAGCTGCTTATCAATTCAAATCCGCCTGATAACAGCAACATTAAAAAAGCCATATATATTGAGCTTGGAAAATGTTATGAGAATGGATTCGGCGTTGAAAAAAGCCTCCGTAAGGCAAGGGATTATTACAAGGGCTACGACGATAAGAAATACGCCGCTATTACGGATTATATAAATGCGGAGGCCAGATATAATCAGGTGGTAACCGAGGAGGCTCGGAAGAGGGAAAATCTTATCTCTCGGCATTCGAATGCGAGATTTGAAGAATTCAAAAAGAAATTTTCAAACAGAGCTGCCTCCATTGAAGCGGTTCAACGTAAGCTTGATCCCAATGTTTTGAAGCATCAGCTTGAGATGAGAAACAAGCTTCTTGATATGGGCTACACCGTCGATCAAATATATGAGGTCGGAATTTTCGTAGGCGACAGAATAATGAAAAAAATAAGCGATTCCCTTGATAAAGAGCAAGCAACCGTGAAAAATACACAGGTAACGGCTCCGAAGGAAACGCCCATAGAGGATGACGGGGATTACGAGAGGGATCCCGACCCCAGAATTGATTTCTTCAATAAGATATCAAGGAAGGATAAAAAGCAAAATGTACTGCTGTTACCCTTTGTAAAAACCGATAACAAGCCGGGTGGATACGGGCTTATAAGCAGATATACCTACTGTCCTCCCTTGGGACAGTACGAAATCACCCACATTTATATAAACGGCGTGCTGCTCAATATGGTAAGCGAGATAACTCCCGTATCCTTTTCCTTGAAGCCGGGGGTTTACAATATGAAGGTAACTGCAAGATATGTTTGCACCCCCGACCTTGACAGCGACAATTTAGAGGGTACAACCGTTTATAAGAATGAAAAGGGTAATTTTGACAAAACTCATACCTTTGAATGTAGCTTTCAAGTTAACGAAAACGATACGGTGCGTCTTGCGTTCAGAGCCTACATTATTATTGAATGGGAAAAGGAAATTACCGAATTCAGTAATAATCCACAGCATAGATTCGATGTTATGAAATACGGAGATTGGAAATATCAATTTTATAATCTGCGTCCGTATTCCGTGAGTGAGCTTTTGTCCATATCGGATGAAGTTCATAATTGGGGCGTATACTCAGTAAAGCCCTTTGATCCCAAGGTAGGATCCTTCGAGAAGATCAAACGCTTATCGGAGCAGAGCTACATCCGTTAAGTGTAAATCGGGTATGAAAAGAGAGAGCATTTCAAAATGAAAAGCTCTCTCTTTGTTTTGCTGTATTTATAAAGCTTGACGTATCATTATATTTCCTTAAATATTTCAAGCCCCGTTTTGCGGAGGAACCAGGTAATAAGCCTTGGGGCGCGCTTGGGAAAGAATTTGAACATAAAATTCATCAAGTGAGCGTCGGCACCGACTATAATACGGGATTTTCTCCGTCTTACACGGCGAAGGATTTTTCTAACCGCTTTTTTAGGACTTGCGGATATTTTGTTGAAAAGTCCGGAATCCTTGTCCGATGCTCCCTGGTTTTTCATAATATCCGTTTTTATAAATCCGGGAAGAACGCAGGAAACAAGCATCTTGTTTTCTGTCGCCAGAGCGGCTGTGTATCTTTCAAGGGCAGCCTTGGATGCGGTATAGGCGCTGACACCGCCGAAGGGGCAGAGAGCAGAGGAGCTTGAAAAGTTTATTATAGCTCCGTCCCCGTTTTTCTTTAGAATCGGCATAAGAGCCTCGCATGCGTAGACCTGTGAAAAGAAGTTTATTTCAAAGATGCTTTTGATCTCGTCACTTGTCTGGCCTGCCTTGAATTTGGGCAAAACTCCTGCGCAATTTATTAAAATATGGGCGGGAGTGTCTGTATTTTCAAGCTCAAGGGCTAAATTCTCCCAATTTTCCTTGAGAGAAGCGTCAAAGGGACGGACTATATATTTGTCCCCGTGATCTCCAAGCTCGCTTTTAACCTTAAGTAAGCGTTCCTCATTTCTTGCAATGGCGATAACCGTACAGGAGTAGTCGCAAATCAGCTTAAAAGCAATTTCCTTACCTATACCCGAGGATGCGCCCGTTAATATAACGGTCTTATTATTAAGCTTATATCTCATCCTTGTTATACCTCTCATAGTAGAATAGATACTGTTGAGCGATGCCTGCGTGCTTTCCAAGGGCTATAACGTTTAGACCCTCGGGGAAGTGATTTTCAAGGGCGCGCTTCATCCACACGTCAATGGGAAAAGCCTCTGTTTTGCCGAAGCCGAAGAGAAGAGCGCAGGATGCAACCTTTAAGCCTATACCCTTGATTTTACATAAAATGTCCACGCACGTGTCGAAATTTTCCTCTTTCAGTATGGAATCAAGGTCTATTTCTCCCGTGGATATTTTATGTGAAGCGTCTATTATGTATTTTGCGCGAAAGCCTGTTTTGAGAGCAAAAATTGCGGCTTCTCCCGCCTCATAAAGTGACTTTGACGTTGGAAAGGCGTAGTAAGTATTGCCGTTTTGCTCTATTTTGTCGCCGTATTTTTCACAGAGAGCGTTAATTATCTTTTTGATTCTCGGGATATTGTTGTTTTGAGATATTATAAAGGAGCAAACGCACTCCCAAGGTTCCTGACGAAGGATTCTTATGCCCTTGCCGTATTCAACCGCTTGACTCATATGGCTTGAGTCGGACACCTTTATAATATGGGAATTTATCTCCTCGTAGTCCGTATCAAGGGCGAGATAGCTGCGCCATAGATTTTCGTATTCCTTGGCATTTGTACCGTAAATTTTCAGATCGTATGGAGAATTTTGCGCAAAAACCACGTATTTTCCGTAGGCAACTCCGCCGTATTCGTGCTTGTTACCGTATATCTGAACAGGGTCGAAGCGGAAGCATTGTCCGCAATCGAAGGTTTTGAAGATATCTATTATCGGCGCATCCTCGATTACCACGTAGGGTACGCCCGTATCGGTTATAAATTCCTTTATCTTTTCCATTTTATATAATTCCTTTTATGATAAGTATTCCAAGGATGCAGGACACGATAACGAGGACGCATATGGCAATAACGGAAAATTTCACGTCGCTTTTGCTTTCCGTATCCTCCATCAGCTTGGTGGACTTAAGCGCCTTTACGGTGGGCTTGTAAAGAAGCATAGCAAAAGCGGCGTTTATGCTTCCCTTGATTAAGTTAAAGGGAAGAAATACGGGCAGAAGCATTGATTTTATAACGTCTCTGGAAATCGACATATAAAGAGGGGTAATAAGATAATTCCAAAGAAGCATAACTCCGCACATAAGGACAACTCCCGATACAAGACCGATAATTGCTCCGCCAAGGGTACGCCTTTTCTTGTAAATAACGGAAGCCGTACAAGCAAAGGCGGCGGTAGAAAGCACGTTCATAAGAAAGCCTATGGGTCCTGTTGTGGAAACGGTAATAGCCTCAATGAGTGAAACCACCAAGGAAACGGAAAAGGCAGACAAGGGTCCGCTTATAAATCCCAGAATTACAATAACTATATCCTTGGGGTCGTATTTTAAAAACTCCACGCTGGATATGGGAATTCTTGCAAAAAGAGTAAGTATGTAGGCAAGAGCGCTGAATAAGCCAAGCAACGCCAGCTTCTTTGTTTTTGTGTTCATAAGCACCTCGAAAATGTAATAAAAAAAGCCCCGTACAGGGCTAAAGAAACAAGAAAACGATTTCTTCATATCAGACTTTAACTGCCGGTACCGTAGTTGCAACGGTTCTGCTTTCGCTTGCGGACTTTACCGCCGATAGGGAATTTCACCCTGCCCTGAAATCCTTGGATTGTTAAATTAAGCGCAGAACAAAAAGCGATTTTATATTTTTCCGCAGTTTGTTAAGATGGCATAGAAATTTAAGGTTGAGATTTTAACAAGTAAAAATCTCTCGTTTTATCTCGCTTTTTTAGTCGCGTTCTCTCGCTCTGCCGTAGGTAACTACGCCGACGGCTTCGAGAACACGCCTTCTGCATCTTACTTTAATCAATCCATATGACACCGATTTGCCATAATGAGCAAATCGGCGTGTTTTTATACCTATATTTTATTACATACATAACGCTCTTGTCAATAGAAAAAGTTAAAATGCTTTGATTTGAAAAAATACACAAATAATTTTTCGAATTTTTTTCAAATTATGTAGGATTACATAAACGATTTTTCTTGACAAAAGGGGCAAAATAGATATATAATATTATTATTAAAATTTGCAATTCCAAATTAAATTATATGATTTTGGGGGTATTATTATGAATTCTAACATCAGACCCGATTCTATGGAGCGTATCACTAATTTTGACCTTGCTAATAAGTTTATCGACGAGCAGGTTGCGGAAATCCGCGCACAGGTTGGCGATAAAAAGGTGCTTCTTGCCCTTTCAGGCGGAGTTGACTCCTCCGTTGTTGCGGCTCTTCTTATCAAGGCTATCGGTAAGCAGCTCGTATGCGTGCACGTAAATCACGGCCTTATGCGTAAGGGCGAAAGCGAAGCGGTTATTGAGATGTTTGGAAAGACACTCGAAGCAAACCTTGTATATATTGATGCAACAGACCGTTACCTTGATCTTCTTAAAGGAGTTTCCGACCCCGAAAGCAAGAGAAAGATAATCGGTAAGGAATTTATTGAAATCTTCGCAGAGGAAGCAAGAAAGCTTGAGGGCATTGAATTCCTCGCGCAAGGCACAATTTACCCCGACATTCTTGAAAGCTTCAAGCAGGCAGAGGGCAAGAAGGCGGTTAAGTCACACCATAACGTTGGCGGCCTTCCCGACGACCTTAAGTTTGAGCTTTGCGAGCCTATTAAGCTTCTCTTTAAAGACGAGGTAAGAGTAGTTGGCGAGGCTCTCGGCCTTCCCCACGCTATGGTTTACCGTCAGCCCTTCCCCGGACCCGGACTCGGTGTTCGTTGCCTTGGCGCAATCACACGCGACAGACCCCACGCCCTCCGTGAGGCAGACGCTATTCTTCGCGACGAGTTTGACAAGTGCGGTCTTGCGGAAAAGGTATGGCAGTATTTCGTAGTTGTTCCCGATATTAAGTCCGTTGGCGTTAAGGATGAAAGCCGTTACGAGGGCTGGCCCGCAATTATCCGCGCCGTAAATACAAAGGACGCTATGTCCGCAACAGTTGAGGAGATTCCCTACGCCGTGCTTCATAAGATTTGCGCAAGAATCACAAGCGAGGTTGAGGGCATTAACAGAGTCCTTTACGATATCACCCCCAAGCCTACAGGCACAATTGAGTGGGAATAATAAACGAAAGTCGAAAAAGCCTTATATATCAAGGGCTTTCGGCACGCGGGACGGATTTTTGATACCGTTTTGATACCAAACAGAATAATAGACAACGGCAGGAACGTGAAAGTTCCTGCCGTTGTTTTTATATGACGGCGCCGCTTCGGTGGCGTCCTATTCTAATTATGTTCAAGATTTTTCGAAACAATATGATATAATATAAAAAAGTTCTTGAACATTTGAGACCATAGGCGAAAAAAACGTACTTATAGGGTGAAAGCGCTTTTATGTTAAATAAGGAGGTGACCAACATTGAATGATCTTAGCATCATAGAACTGTATTTCGCACGAGATGAAGAAGCAATCAAGCAGACAGATATTAAATATGGAAAGCTCTGCCATAGTATTGCTTATAACATCTTGAATAATAACGAGGATTCAGAGGAATGCGTTAATGATACTTATATCGGAGTATGGAACGCCATTCCACCTGCAAGGCCAAACAATTTTATGGCTTTTGTATGTAAGATAACAAGAAATCTATCGATCAAACGGCTTGAAGCCATGTCAAGACAAAAACGTTCACAAGCAATCCTTACTTCGCTTGATGAGCTCGCTGAAGTATTATCAGATGAGAGTATAGCGGATGGGGTGAGTGACGAAGATATTGGAAAACTAATAAGCGACTTTCTGCGAAATGAAAAAAGTGAAATCCGCGATGTATTTATTCGCAAATACTATTTCTTTGATTCAATCGGTGATATAGCAAGACGTTATGATTTCACCGAA
>JAZQLK010000112.1:0-7096 GCA_045542635.1 Eubacteriales bacterium | reverse complement strand
ATAAACAACAAAATCAATATTACCGCCTATTTTAAAAGACGTTAGCTCCCGTGCGGATATATTTATCAAATAAGCTATACTGTTACCGTCAAGATAAGAAATAAGGTTATTATACATTATAATCTCTCCTATTTTACTTTTACAGTAACAGTATATGTTTTATAAGCTTATATATTGTTTTTTATTCTTGAAGATTGTGTAATAAGCTCACGGGCTGCCGCAAACTGCTTCTCCGTAAGATTTATTCCGCCGATAATTCTTGCAATCTCGTTTATACGCTCATCCTCATTAAGCAACGATACTCTTGCCTCTGCGCGCTCATCCACCTCAATTTTTTTAATAAAAAGATGAGAGGAAGCGAGCGACGCGATCTGGGGAGAATGGGTTACGCATACAGTCTGCGTATTTTTTGAAATTTCAAAAAGCTTGATTCCGATTTTTTGAGACGTGCTTCCTGAAACTCCCGTATCGATTTCATCAAATATAACAGTGCCTGCTCCGTTTTTATGGTTCATTGCATTTTTTAGTGCAAGCATAATTCGTGAAAGCTCGCCTCCGGATGCGATTTTATTCATCGGAGAAAGCTCCTCACCAACGTTTGTAGCTATTAAAAACTCAACGTTGTCAAGACCGTTCTGGTTAAGTGTGATTTTTCCGTTGCTTTCGAGTCTTTCTGCGGAGATTTCAAATCTTACCTTTGGCATATCAAGAAACGAAAGCGCCTCCATAACGGTTTTTCCAAGCCTTTTAGCACCATTTTCACGAATTAAATGAAGTGCTTCTGCCTTTTCCTGCGCTAACGCATAAATCCTCTTATATTCCTTCTTAAGCTCCTCTAATCTCATTTCTCCCTTTTCCAGATTATCAAGCTTAGATTCGGCTTCATCCTTGAATTTAAGGATTTCCTCTTCGCTTCCTCCGTATTTCCGCTTAAGCTTCTGTAAAAGGGCAAGTCTGTCCTCAATTCGCGATAGCTGAGCCTCCGGAGATTCGTCGCCGTCAAAATCCGCATATTCAAGTGCTTTTTCGCCTATATCTGTGATTTCATAATCAAATTCACGAAGCTTGTTTGAAAGCTCGAGCGCCTCGGGTATAACGTCGGAAAGCTTATTTAAGGAATCCATAGCCTTTTCAAGTAAATATGTTACGCTTATACCGCTTTCGTTCTTGCAAAGCACCTTATATGCGTTAGATGCGAGCTTAACAATTTTTTCGGAGCTACGAAGCTTGTTTCTCTTTTCTGTAAGCTTTTTTTCCTCCTCTAAATCCGTAATTTTAGCAGAGGATATTTCTTTTATCTGAAATTTAAGGATATCGTACATCATATCCTTTTGTTTATTGAGCTCCGTAACAGATGATATTTCGCTTTTAAGTTTACTTAATTTAGTATAAAGCTCCTTGTACTCACAAAGCTCCTTATCAATTCCTATATACTCGTCCAAAAGCGCTATATGATTATTTTTATCCATAAAGTTTTGGCTTTCATTCTGACCGTGAATATTAACAAGAAACGGAGCTATAATTTTAAGCTGCGCAAGAGTTGCTGTTCTTGAATTTATTTTTACGGTGCTTTTTCCGTCAGACGAAAGAGTTCTTGAAACCAAAAACAAATCATCTTTATCGTATTCAATGCCGTTTTCATCGCATAAATCATAAAGAGAATCCGGTAGATTTGAAAAATATGCACTTACACAGGATTTATCGCATCCGTAACGAACCATTTCCTTAGAAGCCTTATCGCCGAGAATTAAGCCAATAGAATCTATAATTATTGATTTACCCGCGCCGGTTTCTCCTGTCAATACATTAAATCCCTCGCAAAATTCTATATTGACATTCTTTGCAACCGCAATATTTTCAATATGTAGTGAATTAAGCATAATTAACCTCTGAAAAATTATTTGCCGGATGTTCTTCCTATTTTTTCCGCAACAAAATTAGCGGACTCCTCTGACGTTGTAACGATAATAATTGTATCGTCACCGGCAACGCAGCCAAGGATATCATTATAGTTCATAGCATCAATACCTACAGCTACTGCATGAGCGAGACCGGGATTGGTCTTTAAAACAACGTTATTGCAGGCATGTCTGATTTCTCTTATGGAAGACATAAGTGCTGCATTATATTCCGATACGTCCTCAAGCTCACTCTTGGGGGCAACGTACTTATATACACCGTCAACCATAACCTTAAGAAGCTTCAACTGACGAATATCGCGGGAGGCAGTTGCCTGTGTAGCCGCATAGCCTTCATTTTTCAATGCGGTAATGAGATCCTCCTGTGTTTCAATATTATTGTTCGCAATAATCTCAAGTATTTTTTCCTGTCTTTTCGATTTCATATCTTCCTCCGTCAGTTTAAAACTGTCCTTTTAATATTTTCTGTGCTATATTCTTTTCCCTGCCTTGAAAACAAAGCTAAAAATTCAATATTGCCATCCCCACCCGTTATAGGAGACTGTATAAAGCCTATGCATTTCAGCCCGTAAAGCCTTGCATTGTCAATTATTCTCATTACACCAAATAAGCGATTCTTCTTATTTTTAACAATTCCGCCCTTATCTATCTTATCCCGTCCTACTTCAAATTGAGGTTTTATAAGTCCTATATAAATTCCGTTATCGCTTAAAATTTCGGTAGCGGGTCCCAATATATATGTCTGAGATATAAATGATACGTCAACGGTTATTACGTCTACCGTCTCGCCTATATCCTCAATGCATATATTTCTTGCATTATAGTTTTCGATAGAAACAACTCTTTGATCCTCCAAAAGCATTGGATCAAGCTGGTTTGTACCCGAATCCACGGCGTAGACTTTTTTTGCGCCGTTAATAAGCATACAATGGGTAAATCCGCCTGTTGAAGCACCTATATCCAGCGCAACCTTGTCCTTAAGAGAAACACAAAATTCGGAAATTGCCCTTTCAAGCTTAAGTCCTCCTCTTGATACGTAAGGACAGGAGTCCTTGATTTCAACAGTATATTCTGCGTTTTCATCAAGCTCATAAGAGGGCTTGACTATCCTTTGACCGTTTATAAATACACTTTCCTCTTCAATAAGAGTTTTAGCCTTTTGTCTGCTTTTTACGTACCCCTTACTGAATAAATATATATCTGCTCTCATTATTTTTCTCTGTTAATTAAGAATTTTGCAAACTCTATAAGTGTTGAACTGCTTTCACAGTAGGGTCTAATTGAATTTATAGCCTTTTCCGTGTAAAAATCAACTTCTCTTTGAGCTTCATCAATAGTCATAAAGCTAAGTGATGTATTTTTATTGTTTTTTTCATCCGAGCCAATTGGCTTACCGAGAGTTTTTTCATCGGATATTTTGTCAAGAATATCATCCCTCAGCTGAAAGGCTATACCAAGGCTTAAGGCAAAATCCGTAAGCGACGCTTCAACTGTTGATTCAGGCTTATCGCACGCGGCATAATAACCGAGCAAGCAGGCGCATTTAATAAGATTTCCCGTTTTCAAAGCGTGCATTCTCTTTAATTCCTCATAAGAGGAAATATTATTTCCGCTATCAAGGTCAATCATTTGTCCGCCGGCCATTCCGCCAAAGCCTGCGCAATCCGAAAGGCATTTAATAGCGTATCTTACGCTTCTGTCACTTACCTTCTCATTATCTGCGGCAACCTTAAAGGCATACGTTAAAAGTGAATCTCCCGCAAGAAGCGCCTGCGCCTCGCCAAATACCTTATGGTTAGTAAGCTTTCCTCTTCTGTAATCGTCATTATCCATACAGGGTAAATCATCGTGAATAAGTGAATAGGTATGAATCATTTCAAGAGCGCACGCAAATGGCATAACTCTGTCTAGATCGCCATCCTTGGAAAAAAGCTTATATACTTCTATTGCAAGAAATGGTCTTATTCTTTTTCCGCCCGATAGCAGACTGTACGCCATTGATTTTTCAATACCGTAGCCTTCAACCTTCATATATTTTTCGAGATATTTTTCGGTAATAGCAGCATTTTCGGCAACCAAAGACTTAATCATTACCTTCACCTACCTCGAATTCTACTTCAACAAGCTCACCTTCAACGTTTATAAGCTTTTTTACCGATTCCTCCGCCTTTTCAAGCTTTTCATTACAAAGCTTTACTAATTTTACGCCTTCTTCAAATAAAGAAAGGGATTTATCAAGGGGAGATTCTCCGCTTTCAAGAGAATTAACGATTTCCTCAAGTCTTTCCATAGCTTTTTCGAAGGATATTTCTTTTTTAGGCATTATTATCACCCTTTCTTTCTATTCTTTGAATTTTGGCTTTTATGTCACCGTCAGATACCTTAACGGTGATATTATTTCCCTTTTCAAGTCCGCAAACGCTCTTTACTACTTCCCCTTCGCCGTTAAATACAGCTCCGTATCCTCTTGAAAGCACCGCTAAAGGATTTAAGGCGGTAAGCTGCGCGCTTACTCTTTGAATATCTCCTCTAAGATCCTTGTTTTTTCTATCCATTGAGGAATACAGACGCTCGGTTGCGGATATAAGCCCCATTCTTTTCTCGTCAAACATATTAAGAGGATTTGTAAGTACTCTTGATTTCATATATCCGTCAATAAGATTTCTGTAATCCGACAGGGTAAATGTAATACTGTTCTTAATACTTGAATACATATTGTCAAGTCTGATTTTTAATTCCTTACAGTTAGGTACAGTAAGCTCTGCCGCGTGAGACGGAGTTGCCGCTCTTACGTCCGCTACAAAATCGCAAATCGTATAATCTATTTCGTGTCCAACCGCAGAAACAACGGGTATATGAGAATTAAATATCGCTCTTGCGAGATTTTCGTCGTTAAAGCCCCATAAATCCTCGAGGGAGCCGCCTCCTCTGCCGATTATGATTACGTCTGCCAAATCAAGCAGATTAAAGTATTCAACGGCTTTTGTAAGCTCAAAAGGCGCATCCTTACCCTGTACCGCAGATGGATACAATAAAATATTTACAAAGGGACATCTGTTACGCGCAACCTTAATAATATCTCTTACCGCCGCCCCTGTTGGCGAGGTTATTACACCTATTCTTTTAGGAAATTTCGGCAAGGGCTTTTTATGAGCTTCATCAAATAAACCCTCGCTTAAAAGCTTGGCTTTTAATTGCTCGTAAGCAAGATAAAGGGAACCTATTCCGTCGGGCTGCATTGAATCAACGTATAGCTGATATGAGCCTGCCTTTTCATAAACACCGACTCTTGCGTGAACAAGAACCTTCATTCCGTTTTCAACTCTGAAATTAAGCCTTTGAGCATATGAGCGGAACATTACCGCCTTAATTTCGCTTAATTCATCCTTCAAGGTAAAATACATATGTCCTGTTGAATGATGCTTAAAATTTGAAATTTCCGCAGAAATATAAAGATCCTGAAGTTGTATTTCTTCTTCAATTAAAAGCTTAATATATTCGTTTACCTCTGATACTGTTTTTGACGGTGGCAAAATCTCTCTGCCCTGATCGTCAAATTTATATGAAGCAGCCATACAACCTCCTTAATTTATTTTAAATGCTTATCCCTCGCAAGAAGCGCTATTCCCGCAGCGTTATCAGAGCTGAATTGAGGCTCTGCGAAATAAACGCCGTTAAATTTTTCTGATAAACGGCTTTTTATAATTGAATTACTTAAAACTCCGCCGCCGTATATTATTTTTCTTGTTGGATATTCTTTTCTTAAATTTAAAGTTATTTTTTCAAGAACCTTCGAAAGAAAATCGAAAACAAAGGCAGACGTCAGCTCTTTGTTCCCTGTTTTTTTATAAAGATTGAGCGCAAGATTTTCAAGTCCAGATAAATTGCACGAGTAATCCTTAACACTGATACTATACCCCGGGATCTTTTCCGTGTTTTTCTTCGCATATTCTTCCATTTCCTTTCCGCATGGGAATTTCATACCCATATATACGCCGATTCTGTCAATAGCCTGTCCTGCGTGCAGGTCATTGCTTCCGCCAATTATATCAATTTTATAATAGTTATCATACGGTGCTACGTTTACAATTTCGGTAGTACCTCCGGAAACGTGAAAAGCGATAAACTCCTCGTTATCAAGATCTACACCGCTTGAATATACTGCAGCTCGGATATGCCCCGATTGATGAGAAAAGTGATAAATGGGAGCATCCGTAAAGGCGGATATCATTTTAGCAATTGATTCTCCCACGAGAAAGCACGGCATATATGAGCCCTCCGTATCTCTCGGAAATGCCGAATAGCCAATAGCCTCTATTTCGCAGCCGTGAACCTTTTCCTTAACAAGCTCAGAAATTATCTGAATATTTTTGATATGAGCAAAAACCGCTTCGCTTTGCCTTAATCCTCTTTCTCCCTCCTTAACGGGAAGCAAAATTTTAAAATTCTCTAAAATTTTGCCGTCAAAATCGGATATAGCGCAGGAAGTGGTATAATTGCTTGTATCTATTCCTACAAAAACCTTATTAGTCATCTAAAAGACCGCTTTTTGCGATTTTATTAAGAACGCCGTTTATATATGCGGCTGCTCCGTCCTCGCAATACTGCTTTGCAAGCTCAACCGCCTCATTTATAGAAATTGCGGGAGGAAGCTTTGCATATTTCATTTCGTAAACACTCAATCTTAAAATTGCAATAGTTGTTTTGGAAAGACGTGTGATTTTCCAGTCCTGAAGATGCTTCGATATGATTTCATCAAGAATCTCAACTGTTTCACACACGCTTAAGAAGGTATTTCTAACGTTATCCCCCTCGTCATCCTCACAACAGAAATTATCAAAAGCGTTGTTATAATATTCTTCCGCGCTTTCGTCCTTGTTAAAGCTGTAGCCGAACAAAAGATTGAATACGTTTTTTCTTATTTTTCTTTTACCAAGCATAATTTTTCCCTCATAATTTTACATTACTTTTCATAATATATTATATAATTTTTAATATTTAAAGTCAAGTGAAAATATTCATTTTTTATGCATATTTTTAATATTTTAAATTCCCTTAAATTACGTAGCTTATGATTTTGTTAAAATGACTTGAAAAATACGACTTTTTGTGATATTCTTAATAATATAAGACCTTCAAAGGAGAAACTAATGAAAAAAAATTCCTTTAGCGATATT
>JAZQLK010000111.1:0-5202 GCA_045542635.1 Eubacteriales bacterium | reverse complement strand
CGATGAGTACCAATACGAAAGCGGATACTTCTACCAGATAAACGAAGGCGCATATTCGACCTACGTAGGTGGAAAGGTTATCGCAGAGGATAAGATCGGAAATAAGATTTCTGATGTCAACTTGGCAGCAGGTTGGAAGGACGACAAGGGCGAATGGAAATCCGAAACAGAAGCACTTCGCGGCGAAGTCTATACCATCAACGGCGTATCTAATGATGTTGCCGTAGCGCTGAAATTCATCGATCAAGGAGAAGCGGTAACTACCACGCATTACTATACCTTAACCCATCCCAATGCAGAATATAACGGAACGGTATTTCCCGATTATATTGCAGAAAATCCGGTAAGATACCTTGAGGAGAGCAGCATGGGAAAAAGCAACGGATGGCAGGATTTTGGATTGAATGGCGAGATTCGTACAATAACCGTTCCTGTTGGAAGCTCATATGTATATCAAATGTATTCATACTATATTAGAAACGATTTGAAACACATTTATTGGAACGAGGATCTACCCGACACGCTTGAAAAGTTGCCAGAGTGGTTATCCGACTCTAAATCCGCTGGCAGAAGAACCTTTTGGTATAGTATGGGACTCAGAATTCCTGTGGACATCACCGTGGAAGCTACAAGTGAGATCACATCTGAAAATGGTATTATGAAATTCTTAAAAGCAGAATATACGGTACAAATTAAGGATGGATCAAACGAAAAAGAAGAGCATTGGGTAATCTATTTTATGGAAGAAGATGGTGTGTACAGTGCATATGCGGTACTTGCAAATGAGAACTTCGATTTTGTAAAATCGTATTCAGAAAGTATTGTTAAATCTTATCAGAATAAGCAATAAAAGCGGAAAGGCGGCACCTTATCGGGTGCCGCCTTTCAATTTCTTTATTACAATAAAAAAGGAAAATAAAGTCAAAAAAAGAAATTATAAATTTAGTTTTTTCTCTTGTCAAATACAATACTTCGTGATATGATGTATTACACAACAGGAGGTATTGTATGGATGTTCAATTAAAGAGAGGATTGCTTGATGCTTGCGTGCTTGCAGCCATTAAAAATGAAGATTCCTACGGCTACAAAATAATAAAGGATATGAAGCCGTATATGGAAATGTCCGAATCCACTCTTTACACTATATTGAAAAGACTTGAGGGCGGCGGAATGCTTACGGTAAAAACCGCGGAGCACGATGGCAGATTAAGAAAATATTACAGTATTACAAAAGCCGGTCTTGAAAGAATAGAGGAATTCAAAAAAGAGTGGAAAGAGGTTATGCAGATATACAGATTTGTAACAAGAGAGGAGGCTTACGATGAATAAGCAGGAGTTTCTTGCTCGTCTTAAGGCGGGGCTGGGCGGCTTGCCGACGGAGGAAATCGAGCAAAGAATAAGCTTTTACGGTGAAATAATAGACGATAAAATCGAGGAAGGGTTAAGCGAAACGGAGGCTGTCAGCTCCCTTGGGGGTGTCGACAAGGTAATTGACGGTATTCTTGAGGAAATCCCCTTGTCTGTAATCGTAAAGAAAAGAATAAAGCCCAAAAACCCCTTGAAGGGCTGGGAGATTGGTCTTATCATAGCAGGCTCGCCAATTTGGGGCTCCATTCTTATATCCCTTTTTGCGGTGGCGCTTTCCGTATACGCCTCCTTATGGGCGGTACTTATCTCGGTATGGGCTATGACACTTTCCTTCGCTGTCGGCTCAATAGCGGGTATTGTTATGCTCTTCGTGGGGTTGTTTACTAAAAATGCTCCTATGGGCTTTGCAATGCTGGGCGTGGGACTGCTTCTTGGCGGTCTTGCCATCTTTTCCTACGCCTTGTCCGAGCTGTTTACCAAGGCGCTTGTTAAAATTACGGTTAAAATTCCTACATGGATAAAGCGTTGCTTTATCGGAAGGGAGAACAAAAATGAGCAGAACTAAAAAAATTATATTGGCCTCATTATTGATGGTGGCGGGTCTTATTGTGGTTGCCGTAACGCTTTTTGCAATAAAATTTGATTTTTCAAAAATGAGCAACGTAAAATATGAAGAGAATATTTACGAAATTACAGAGGACTTTATAAGTATATCCGTGGACACGGAGACTGCGGACGTTATTTTCCTTTCCTCGGAAAACGGAGAATGTAAGGTTATCTGCAACGAGGCGGAGAATATGAAGCACAGCGTTTCCGTAAAGGACGGAGCGCTCCTTATTGAGGTCGTAAACGAAAAGGAATGGCACGAATATATTTCGATTTTTGATTTCGGCAAAGAAAAAATCACCGTATATTTGCCCGGGAGCGAATATAAGGCTCTTACCGTAGAGGCGTCTACCAGCGACGTAACGGTGTCCGAGGGCTTCAAATTTGAAAGCCTTGATATAAGCATCAGCACAGGCGACGTTAAAAATTACGCATCCGCCACGGGAAGCGTAAAAATAAAAGCGAGCACAGGCGATATCTGTGTGGAGAATATCAGCGCAGGCTCTCTTGAGCTTGCCGCCTCTACAGGCGATATAAGACTGAAAGACGTAAAATGCGAGGACGATATTAACGCAACCGTAAGCACGGGAGATATGGAATTTATAAACGTAAAGAGTAAAAGCCTTACAACAAGCGGAAGCACAGGCGACGTTTTACTTGAAGGCTTTATAGCAACGGATAAGCTTCATATAGAAAGAAGCACGGGTGAAATAGAGCTTGACGGGTGCGATGCTTCGGAGATATATATAGAAACCTCAACGGGGGACGTCAGCGGCTCAGTGCTTACCGATAAAACCTTTATAGCAGATTCGTCATCAGGCGATATAGACGTTCCCAAAGAAACCGTGGGCGGAAGATGCTACGTAAAGACCTCCTCGGGGGATATTGTCCTTTCGGTCGAGAGATAAGGAACTATATGAAATACAAGAAAGCATATATAGAAATTACAAACATCTGTAATATGAGCTGCTCCTTCTGTCACGGTCACAAAAGAGAATTGAGGAGAATGAGCAGAGAGGAATTTAAAACGGTTATTGATAAGCTCCGGGGACAGACGGAATACCTTTATTACCATCTGATGGGCGAGCCCTTAACTCACCCCGATCTTCCCAAATTTCTTGAAATGGCGGCGGGGAGTGGCTATAAATCCATTATAACTACAAACGGCACTCTCCTTTCCGCAAGAGGGGGCGAGCTTACCGAAAATATCCACAAGGTAAACCTGTCCTTGCATAGCTTTGAGGGGGATAACGGGGAGCGATTTGACAAGTATGTATGTAGCCTTACAGACTACGCAAAAAGTGCCGCGGATAAAGGGATCATCGTGGTTTTCCGACTTTGGAATAAGGGCTTTGACGGTGGCAGAAACGAAATTGCCATAAAGCTTCTCAAAAGAGAAATCGACGGAGAATGGAAGGAAAACACAAGGGGTGTGAAGATTCGGGATAAGATATTTCTTGAATACGGAGAACGCTTCGAATGGCCCGATATGGATGCCTGTGACAACGGAGAGGATGTGTTCTGCTACGGGCTCCGAGATCAGTTCGGAGTTCTGTGCGACGGTACCGTTGTACCCTGCTGTCTTGATAGCGACGGGATTATAAAGCTCGGTAACATATTTAACGAGGATATAGAAAAAATCCTTAATTCCAAAAGAGCGACAGCCATGGCGGAGGGCTTCAAATGCCGCCGCGCCACAGAGGAGCTTTGCAGAAAATGCGGCTATGCAAAAAGATTTAAATAAAAAGTAAATAATTGCCTCCTTGGTTGGCTACAATATACGTAGTAAATTAAGGAGGTTTTTTATGGAATTAAAGGGAAGCAGAACGGAACAGAATTTAAGAGACGCCTTTGCCGGGGAAACCCAAGCAAGAAGCAAGTACGATTATTTTGCCAAGGTGGCAAAAAAGGAGGGCTACGAGCAGATAGCCGCAATCTTCCAGGAAACCGCCCATAACGAAATGGAGCACGCAAAGCTTTGGTTTGAGGCTTTAGGCGGTATTTCCGATACTAAAACCAATCTTGAGCACGCAAGGGACGGCGAAAATTACGAATGGACGGAAATGTACGCCGAGTTTGAGCGTGTGGCAAGAGAGGAGGGCTTTACTCAGATTGCGGAAAAATTCAAGCTGGTGGCGAAAATTGAGAAGGAGCATGAGGAAAGATATAAGAAGCTCCTTTCCAACGTGGAAATGCAGAAGGTCTTTGAGCGTGCAGAGATGACTATGTGGGTGTGCAGAAATTGCGGACATCTTGTGGTGGGAAATAAGGCTCCCGAAATTTGTCCCGTATGCGCTCATCCCAAGGCGTATTTTGAAATTAAAGCGGAAAATTATTAAAATATCATAAGGGCGAGAGTTTCTCGCCCTTTTCTATTTAAAAACATAGCGCGATGTGGTATTATATCCTTATGGAAACACGCTTTTTAAAAAATAAATCTACTTTTTTAAAAAAGCACTTGACTCTATAGTTAACTATAATGTTACAATACAGTTAAGAATTGGAGGTGGACCTTATAATTAAGATAGGAGAAATGGCGAAAATATGTAAGGTAAGCGTGCAGACCTTACGTTATTACGATAAGATAGGGATACTATGCGCAGATAAGGTTGACGAAAGCACAGGATACAGATATTACAGTAAGGAAAAGATAAATAATTTTAAAACGGTGCAGAATCTGAAGGAGCTGAACTTTTCCTTGGATGAGATCAAGGAGTTTATGTCCTATTCCCCATATAAAAGGCTACTAATGTACGGTAAGAAAAAGGATGAGCTTTTTAAGGATCTTGCGGAAAACGAGAAGAAGATTACGTGCATTGATGAAATATGCTCAAGCATCGGAGAGGGTGTGCTGCCCGTAAACGGCTCCCTTCTTGATTTTCCCTTTGAGGATGACCCATACGCTCTTGGCGAATGGATCTATCTTGGAGATCTGCCGAAGGGAGCGGAATTTTCCGACGAGGCGTGTCTTTTAAAGAGTGATAACCCCCATATAAGAACCTTGTTTTTCCTTCCCGGAGGACAGGAGGTATGGGTGTATTTCTGGACAAAGGGAATACTTTACGTTTACGCAACGGACGCAAACTGTGTGATTCCCAATAAATATACGCTTCTTGACCGTAACGGATGCTCCTATATGATGCTTCAATACGATTATGAGCATATTATAGAGCCTAGCATAGCGCCTACTAAAAGAATATATAAAAGGGTAAGATGCGGTCCCCTCAC